>JAWLFR010000026.1:0-22595 GCA_041685495.1 Bacteroidales bacterium | reverse complement strand
GCTTTATATGTTCTGCCATTGCCTGCTTCAATATTCAGGTTTAAGTCGGCAAAGGAAACGGGGATGCCTGTTGTCCCGGAAGGCCTGTTTATATACAGTCCGCTTCTGATAAAACCACCCAGCCGGTAGCTGTCTCCTGAAGCAGCGTCCGGATCATCAAATAATGACTGTGCCCTTACCGTACCGGTAAAGAATAATAAGCTGATCGATAATAATAGAAGCGCAATTCTCATTATGCCTTTTTCAGGCAAATAAAAGGAATGTATGCTTATTTATCGCCCGATCCGCAGAAGTCAGACCTGAATAATTACATAATATGGTATTATCCGCTGATCACGAACTCTCATCCCTCAGTTTTTCAATGTACTGGGTAGGGGTGAGCCCTGTTATACTTTTGAAGATTGTGTTGAAGGTGGATTTTGAATTAAATCCCGAATCATAAGCTATTGCCAGCACTGTATAGTTTTTGTTTGCCGGATCTTTCATCCTTCTGATAACTTCGTTAACCCTGTATTCATTTATGAAGGTAAAAAAATTACGATCATGCAGCTCATTGAGTACCTGGGTGATATGATGCCTTTGTATACCCGTCTGTCGCGACAGGTCATATATTGTCATGCTTCTTTCAAGGTATGGCTTTTCCTTCTCCATATGTTTCAGGATTTTTTCAAGCATTTTCTTTGCCTGCTTATTGTCCAGTCCGCTGCGACTGTACCTTGTCTTTTTCTCGCTTTCCCTGCCGGCATTATCATTACTTATATTTATTGATACCGGACTGTAAGGCAAAGGGAGTTCTTCAGTTCCTATAAGGATTCCGGCAATAACAGGCTGTTTGATTGCATAAAACCCATATACAAAAGAGAACAGGGCAATAAACACAAATACTGTATAGTAGGGGTCAAAGGGAAGAAAATCAATGAATATGTTTATCCCGCCCAGTATGAATAAAATAAAATAAGCAGTATAGAAGCTTATGCTCAGTATCTTGAGCCAGTTAAGGGTGATTCTTCCCGATGCCCAGGATACCAGGTTCTTAAGATTTTTCTGATGCCTGCTGATGGTGATAAAAGTAAGTACACTGTAGACGGTTATTGATAGAAAAAAACACACACCGTATACAATCCGCAGCGATATATATTTATCCGCCACCAGGAAGCCCGTGAGATCTGTAAACATCCTGTCTTCCCTGAAGATTACCGAAATAATAAAGAATACAATAAAGGGAATAAAATGCAGGTAGTTGGTAGTCATGAACGGTCTCCGGGGCTCTGTCATATGTCTCACATACAGGTATAATATAGGTCCGTAAGTAAAAGCCACAAAAGGGAAGGAGTAAAAAGTTATGAACTTGATCTTGACAAGGGCAAAGACAAGGTCGAAGAAGATCATGAAAAGGAAAGCAGCCATCAGCCTGTTGGGAATAGTCACCGGCTTCCTGGTGGCAACTACCAGGCCTGAAAAAAATGTCTGTGAAATAGCTATATATAATATGGGCTCTATAACTTCCATAAAATTACATTTTATCCTCCATTCCTAAATCTTCCGGTTTTTTCCTGCCACGTTTTTTTCACTTCAAACTGCCGAAAAGTTAATTTTAAAGTTAATCAATTTATGCTAAATGAGTGCCCTGGATTCTAAAACTGCACAGCCTTGCAAATATTCATTAATTAATATACTTTTGAGTTTATTTTAAACGAAAATCTATGAGTGTTTTATTAAACAGCAAAAGTCGTGTTATAGTTCAGGGATTTACCGGAA
Source organism: Bacteroidales bacterium (assembly GCA_041685495.1). Taxonomy (GTDB): domain Bacteria; phylum Bacteroidota; class Bacteroidia; order Bacteroidales; family VadinHA17; genus UBA9300. The sequence goes on along the minus strand of JAWLFR010000026.1, from coordinate 20,837 downwards.
GTGAAGGCACATTCCATGCCAGACAGATGATTGAATACGGAACCGGGGTAGTTGGTGGTGTAACTCCCGGAAAAGGAGGCAGCACGCATCTTGACCGACCTGTTTATAATACCGTCAGGGAAGCTGTGGAGCAAACAAAGGCTGATGTGTCGGTAATATTTGTTCCGCCACCCTTTGCAGCAGACGCCATTATGGAGGCGGCTGATGCAGGTATTAAACTGATAGTTGCTATTACCGAGGGTATACCCGTATCTGATATGGTAAAGGTAAAAGCTTTTGTGTCGGGTCGCGATTGCAGGCTAATAGGACCTAATTGTCCGGGTATAATTACCCCGGGTGAAGCGAAGGCTGGCATTATGCCCGGATTCATACATAAAAAAGGAGGCGTTGGTATTATCAGCCGGTCCGGAACACTCACCTATGAGGCTGTTGACCAGGTAACAAAGCTTGGACTGGGACAGTCAACATGCATAGGTATAGGGGGTGATCCTATTGTCGGAACCACAACACTGGATGCCGTTAAGCTGATGATGGATGATAAGGATACAGATGCTATTATTATAATAGGAGAGATAGGCGGCAATATGGAAACCGATGCATCACGGTGGATAAAAGAGAATAAGACCAAACCGGTGATAGGATTTATAGCCGGACAGACAGCTCCGAAAGGAAGGCGTATGGGTCATGCAGGGGCTATAATTGGGGGTAAGGCTGATACGGCGGAAGCCAAAATGAAGATAATGAAGGAGTGTGGAATCATTGTAGTTGAATCACCTGCCGATATCGGTAAAACAGTGGCAAAAGCCCTGGAGCAGGATAAAGGGCAGTCCGGATAAACCATTACCGGGATATTCATTTTTGTCTTTTATCAGAAATCACCACTTTTGTGTCATAATCATAAAAAACAGGAAAAATGGGTTTATTAAATGGTAAAACCGCACTGATAACAGGAGCCTCAAGGGGTATAGGGAAAGCTATAGCCCTGAAATTTGCAGGTGAAGGAGCAGATCTTGCCCTTACAAATATAGCTGAGGACGATGAGTTTACAGATGTGTGTAATGAATGTGAGAAGCTGGGGGTAAAAGTAAAAGCTTATATTTCGAATGTGGCTGACTTTGATGATTCGCAAAGAGTTGCCGATGAGGTTTTTAAGGACTTCGGATCGGTTGACATCCTTGTCAATAATGCCGGTATAACGCGGGATAACCTGCTGATGAGAATGAGCGAGGAGCAATGGGACCAGGTTATTCAGATAAATCTGAAAGGCGTGTTTAACCTTACAAAGGCCGTTCTCAGACCCATGATGAAAAAAAGACAGGGGTCAATAATCAATATGAGCTCGGTGGTAGGTGTGTCAGGTAATGCCGGGCAGAGCAATTATTCAGCATCAAAAGCCGGAATGATAGGCTTTACCAAGAGCGTAGCCAGGGAGGTGGGCTCGAGAAATATCAGATGTAATGCCATAGCACCCGGGTTTATTATTACTGAGATGACGGCTCAGCTTCCCGACGAGGTTAAAGAAGAATGGGCGTCTAAAATACCTCTGAAAAGGGGAGGGACACCGGATGATGTTGCAAATACCGCCTTATTCCTTGCATCTGATCTTTCGGATTATGTGTCCGGACAGGTAATACAGGTGTGTGGCGGTATGCTTACCTGATAAGCTCTTCTATATCTTCCTTTAATTATTAATTATTGTTGAAAACTATGCTGAATGACAGGCATTATATTATTGCATAATTAAAAAAATATCAGATATTTGCATATAGAAAACATTCTTAAGAGTTAACAGGGCGCATACAGCACGAGGAAATGCAGCGAGACATTTTTATTCCACATTTTTTCTTCCAATCCTCGGCGCCCTGTTTTTTTATTATAACTGTTTATGTATAATTTCTTCTTCTTCCTGATAATCATAATAATAGTATTAGGTCATGTATCCGGACTCTACCTGGATTACCTGAATAGTAAGATGTGGGCGGATACCCCGCCCGATAAGCTGAGTGATATTATCGACAGGGAGAAATATAAAAAGTCCCAGAATTATTACAGGTCCAATACTAACTTCAGTAATATCACTTCAACATTCTTTCTTGTCATCATCCTTCTTATGTTGTTTTCAGGTGGCTTTGCATGGATTGACGGTATTGCAGGGGAACTGAGCAATAACAGGGTGCTTGTCAGCATAATATTTTTCGGAATACTGTTTTTGGGCTTTGATCTTCTTAACCTTCCGTTTTCATGGTACGGCACGTTTAAGATTGAAGAGAAATTCGGTTTTAATAAAACAACAAAAAAAACCTTTTTTGCAGACCACCTTAAGAGCTGGCTGATGGTAATCCTGATAGGAGGCCCTCTTATTGCCCTGATTACATGGATCTATTATGAAGCTGGCGAAATGTTCTGGATATACGTATGGATCGTCATCACCCTTTTTTCAGTATTTATGACCATGTTCTATTCTGAGCTTATAGTACCCGTATTTAACAAACAAAAACCACTGGAAGAAGGGGAACTCAGGAATGAGATCGAGAGCATGGCCTTAAAGGCCGGTTTTAAGCTATCGGATATCTATACCATTGACGGTTCAAAGCGCAGTACCAAAGCCAATGCGTATTTTTCCGGGCTGGGACCCAGAAAGCGAATAGTGCTTTTTGATACCCTTATCAATGATCTGTCAACCGGAGAGATAACAGCCGTCATGGCCCATGAGATTGCCCATTATAAGAAGAAACACTCCCTTATCATGATGGCTTGTGGCTTTGTTCAGACGGGGATAATGCTGTATATCTTCTCGCTGCTGGCAGGTAATGAAAAGCTGACAGATGCTATGGGAGCTGAGACATGCTCATTTCATATCAGCATACTGGCTTTTTCCCTTATCTACAGCCCGGTGTCAGTCTTGATAAGCCTGTTTATGAATTACCTGTCGAGAAAACATGAATACCAGGCAGACAGCTTTGCAGGCAAAATATATAACAGTAATAAGCTGATATCTGCGCTCAGGAAGCTTTCGCTTAATAACCTCAGCAACCTGAATCCCCATCCCGCCTATGTATTTGTTAATTATTCCCACCCGCCCCTGCTCAGGCGCATCAAAAACCTGGAAAGGGTGTAAGATGATAAATAGTACAGGGCAATATCCCGCAGCCCGGGTATAATCTTCTGAACATTGACATATTATCCTTGTTTATATTATATATTCAGTAAAACAATTTAAAATTTCGTATATTTATATTCGCATCAAAAACTGTTTGCCATGACTGATTATAATCGTAACACAAGAAGAGACTTTTTAAAGAAGATGGCTGCTGCAGCCGCGGTGGCTACCGTTGTGAGTCCTGTTGAACTGCTGTCAGGCTGTACTACAAAAGGTTCAGCAAAGATGCCGCTCAGGCCGCTGGGCAAAACCGGGCATATGGTAGGTATTTACAGTCTGGGTGCCCAGGCAACGGTTGAAACACCCGGCAAGGAAGAACTGGCTGTGGAAATAGTCAATAAGGCAATAGACCTGGGGATAAATTATATTGATACCGCCGCCGCGTATGGCCGTTCAAGTGATACCGTATCCAGGGCCGAAGCTATGGGAACAAGTGAGAGGAATGTTGGGCAGGTAATGAAAACAAGACGTAACGAGGTCTTTCTTGCCTCCAAGACCCATAACCGCACATATGACGGTTCAATGAGGCTTCTGGAGGAGAGCCTTAATAACCTGCAGACCGATCATCTTGATCTCTGGCAGGTACATAACCTGAGGGCAGCTGAAAAGGAAACCATCGATGACTATTTTGCCGAAGGAGGCGTGATAAAGGCAATGGAGAAAGCTAAGGCCGAAGGTATGGTTAAGAATTTAGGTTTCACCGGACATGAAGACCCTGAGATACTCACTATGATGGCCGAAAGGTATGAGTTTGATAATGTGCTGGTAGCAATAAACGCGGCTGACAAACATTATAACTCGATGATCGAGAACTTCCTGCCTGTGGCCGTTGAGAAAGGTATGGGTATTGTAGGAATGAAAATACCGGCCCGCGACAGAATCTTTGACCGTGGAGGCATCATCACCATGAAAGAAGCAATGGACTATGTTATGTCATTGCCCGTAAGCACCGTTGTCATCGGAATAGATGATATTGCCGAGCTGGAGGAAAACATAAAGATAGCCCGCGAGTTTGAACCACTTGATGCAGATCAATTGCTGGCAATAGAAGATAAGGCAAAACCCCATTACGAACACCTGCAGTTCTTTAAGGACGGTATAGGGGAGTGGCCGGCCGACTGGTAAAAGATCATGAGCTCCATTCATTCATAAATTGCTTAAGGAAGCCCTCCATGTACCTGTGTCGCTCCTCGGCCATTGTCCTGCCTGTTTTGGTATTCATCATATCCTTTAGCCTGAGCAGTTTTTCATAAAAATGATTTATAGTGGATGAACGGGATGAGGTATATTCACCCGTGCTCTTATAATCCACCGGCTTTTCACCGGGATTATATATATCCAGACCTAAGGAACCACCGTAATTGAAGGCACGTGCAATACCTGTGGCGCCAATAGCATCAAGCCTGTCTGCATCCTGCACTGTATCCAGTTCCGGTATATGCTCATATGAAGGCCCAAAGCTGTCCCTGAAAGATATATGATCAATTATATACCTGATTTTATCCTGCTGAGCACCCTTAATCCCTGATTCAGCAAGGAAACCATCCAGTAAATCATTATTGTTTCCAGGAGTTATTTTATAATCATCAATATCATGCAGCAGGGCAGCCATTTCAATAATAAAAGGATCGCCCGCTTTCTCCCTTGAATAAATGTGCAAAGCCATTCCCCTTACCCTTGTGATATGCCACCAGTCATGACCCGACTCAACATTCTCAAGGTGGTTTTTAACAAATCGTTCCGTTGCTTTAATAATATCCCTGCTCATAACTAATTGCATATTTATTAGAGATTGAACATACAAAAAAATATCTTTGCATATTAAAAATTATTATTATTCCGTGGTTTGAAAATTTCAGACAAATAGTTTTCCATTGCCCGGCACGGATCCTTTAGATTACGATCAATTTAAATAATTTAATAAAATGCAGGCTGAAATTATTGCAATAGGTGATGAGATACTCATTGGCATGACGGTTGACTCTAACTCAGCATGGATGGGTAAAGAACTTACTGATATCGGGATTGAAGTATACCAGACAACCACAATATCAGATAAAAAGGAGCATATACTTAAAGTAGTGGATGAATCTATGCAGAGGTCTGATCTTGTGCTGGTAACGGGCGGACTGGGCCCTACAAATGATGATATAACAAAACATATATTAAGCGAATATTTTGATACCGGACTGGTGCAGGATGAGTCGGTTCTGGATAATATAAGGGAATTACTGGAGTCGAGGGGACTCCGGATGAACGAAAACAACAGGAAGCAGGCAGAGGTGCCTGAAAACTGCAAGGTTCTTCCTAATAAAATGGGTACCGCCCCTGGTATGTGGTTTGAAAAGAACGGCAAGGTGCTTGTTTCAATGCCAGGAGTGCCATATGAGATGAAGTATATAATGGAGAATCATGTCATTCCTGGAGTAAAGCAAAAATTCAGAAGATCCAATATAAAATACAGGCTGGTAATGACATACGGCACTTTTGAAGCCCGTCTTGCGGAAATACTGACAGATTTTGAAAAGCAGTTACCGGAAACTATCAGTCTGGCTTATCTTCCGACTTCAGGGATTATTAAACTGCGACTCACAGGCAGAGGTGAAGATGAGGATAAACTGGATGCCATGCTGTCTGAACAGATAGATAAGCTGTATGAAATAATACCGGAATATATATACGGGCTTGATGGCACAGGCCTTGAAGAAGCAACAGGAAGGCTGCTGAAGGTAAACAGTCTCACTGTAAGTACCGCAGAAAGCTGTACCGGTGGCAACATAGCCAGGATGATAACATCCGTTCCGGGGAGCTCTGATTATTACACCGGATCGCTTATAGCCTATGATAATCGTATTAAAACGGAGCAACTGGGAGTTGATCAGGATGAGCTTGAGGAGCATGGGGCAGTAAGTGAAAAGGTGGCACTGCAGATGGCCAGGGGAGTACGTGAAAAATTAAAAACCGACTATTCCCTGTCAGTTACCGGCATTGCCGGTCCGGGTGGAGGCAGTGATCAGAAACCAGTAGGAACTGTCTGGCTGGCTGTAAGCTCAGAGCATGGGGAGTTAGCCGAAAAGTATAATTACGGCTTTACACGAAGCAATAATATACGAAGGGCATCACTGGCCGGATTGAACATGCTGAGAAAAGAAATATTAAAAAATACAGATGGTGAGGCTTAAAGGCCTCGTGCAAAATACCCTGGCCATAACGGCTGTACTTATATTGGAATTATTATAGTTCAAAAAAAGACTGAAAAATGTTGCATAATTGAATAAAAATCACGTATTTTGCGCTTCGATTTTAAGAGAATTATTATCAATACAAAAATTTAAAATAACTGCGATGTCAAGGATATGTCAGGTGACCGGCAGGAAGGTGTTGTCAGGGAACTATGTTTCACACTCTAAGAGAAGGACAAAAAGAAAATTTTATCCTAATCTTTTTACAAAAAAGTTTTATTATCCTGAAGAAGATCGCTGGATAGTATTAAAAGTGTCAGCTGCCGGTATAAGACTGATCAATAAGAACGGTCTGCATGCGGTCCTGAAAAAGGCCAAAGAAAAAGGATATATTGTTAAGTATTAAAGAATATAATAATGGCAAAGAAAGCAAAAGGAAACAGGGTGCAGGTAATACTGGAATGTACAGAGCACAAGAACAGCGGAGTGCCCGGAACATCAAGGTATATTACCACTAAGAACAGGAAGAACACACCCGACAGGATGGAGAGGATGAAGTATAATCCAATACTCAAGAAATATACACTTCACAGGGAAATAAAATAATTATATATTATGGCAAAGAAAGTAGTTGCAACATTAAAATCAGGCACAGGAAGATCGTTTACCAAATGTATTAAGATGGTAAAAACCGATAAATCAGATGCCTATACTTTTAAAGAGCAGGTGGTTCATAATGACCATATTAAGGATTTTTTCGATAAGCAATAAAAAAATGATACCATGAAAATAAGCTTTCTTCAAAATGAGGAAAGCTTTTTTTATCTTTAGACTTTCTGGGGGCATCCGGCAATGCATGTTGCCCTGTCATAAGAACTATTAATCATCTCAATAAGAATAAATGGCATTACTGGGCTTTATAAGCAAGGATAAGAAAAAGGACCTCGACAAAGGTCTGGAGAAAACAAAAGAAAGTGTATTTAAAAAGCTGTCAAGAGCTGTTGTTGGTAAATCAAAGGTGGATGATGAAGTGCTGGATGAACTGGAGGAAGTGCTGATAAGCTCAGATGTTGGTGTGCAGACAACGATAAAGATAATAGAAAGGATTGAAAAAAGGGCTTCCGAAGACAGGTATCTCAATACAGCTGAACTGAATAAAATACTTAGCGAGGAGATAGCCGGACTGCTTGAAGAAAACAGGTCGGGCGAGGTAAATGATTTTAGCTCCGATCCCGGAGCCAGGCCTTATGTTATTATGGTAGTTGGGGTTAACGGGGTAGGCAAAACAACCACTATAGCAAAGCTGGCCCATCACTATAAGAAAGCAGGAAAATCAGTGATACTCGGTGCTGCCGACACTTTCAGGGCAGCTGCGGTAGACCAGCTGAATATATGGTCCGAGAGGGTGGGGGTTAAACTTGTCAAACAGGCCATGGGATCTGATCCCGCCTCTGTAGCCTATGATACGGTAAGCTCAGCTGTGGCAGATAATTATGATATTGCAATTATTGACACGGCAGGCAGGCTGCATAATAAAGCCAACCTTATGAATGAGCTGTCAAAAATAAAAAGGGTGATGGCCAAGGTTATACCTGAAGCACCTCATGAGGTGCTGCTTATACTGGACGGCTCAACCGGTCAGAATGCCTTTGAACAGGCTAAACAGTTCACCCTGGCAACGGAAGTGAGCTCAATGGCAATAACAAAGCTTGATGGCACAGCCAAGGGGGGTGTTGTGATTGGTATCTCCGACCAGTTTAAGATACCGGTTAAGTATATAGGCATTGGGGAGAAGCTGGAACACCTGCAGATTTTTAACCGTTATGAATTTGTAGATTCATTATTCTCGAAGTGATACAACTTCGTTTTATCTGTATTTATAAACATATATCAGGGATGCGGCAGTGGAGGTACATGCAGTGCCGGTTATAATCATACTACCCCGCCAGGCGAATAATTAATCAAATATGCAAAAGAACATAAAAATAATAACTCTGGGATGTTCAAAGAACACGGTTGACTCCGAGAAGCTGCTCAAACAGTTTCAGTACTCAGGATTCGATACCGGTAACAGGAATAATGATAATAACGATATCATAATAGTTAACACCTGTGGGTTTATCAATGATGCTAAAGAAGAGTCTGTAAACACCATTATTGAACTGGCAGAAGCAAGGAAAAGGGGGGAGATAGGGGAGCTGTATGTTATGGGCTGCCTTTCTGAAAGGTACAGGGATGAGCTAAAAAGGGAAATTCCGGAAGTGGACAGGTACTTTGGGGTTAACAAACCTGATGAAATATTAAATTACCTTGTGAATGATTACCGTAAGATGCCTGATCCTGACCGTATTCTCAGCGGACCCTCACATTATGCTTATCTTAAAGTAAGTGAAGGCTGTAACCGCAGCTGTGCTTTTTGTGCCATACCCGGCATAAGGGGCAAATATATCAGCAGTCCCGTTGAAGAACTGCTTGCTGAGGCTGAATTACTTACTGCCCGTGGCGTGAAGGAAATGATACTGATAGCCCAGGACCTGGGTTATTATGGAAAAGACAGGTATAAAAAGCAAATGCTCACTACACTCTGTGAAAAGCTGCTGGCTGTAAATGGCATTGAATGGCTCAGGCTGCATTACCTTTATCCTGACAGCTCTCATAATGAATTACTGAAGCTTATACGTGATAATCCCCGTATATGCAATTATATTGACATGCCCATCCAGCATATTTCAGACAACATTCTGTCCGCAATGAAGCGGAAGCATTCATCATTTGAAACTAAGAAGATTCTCTCGGGTATACGGAATATAATTCCTGATGCGGCCATACGCACAACAGTAATTACAGGTTATCCTGGTGAAACGGACGGGGATTTCAGGGAGCTGCTTGAGTTTATCAGGGAATTCAGGTTTGAACGTCTTGGTGTCTTTACTTATTCACATGAAGAAGACACCTGGGCCTTTAATAATTTCAGCGATGATATTCCCCTGAAAATAAAAAAGGAAAGGGCCGCAGAGATAATGGCCGTGCAGCAGGAGATATCACTGGAGATTAATCTCTCCCTGAAAGGCAAGGTGATGCCTGTTATCATTGACAGGGAAGAAGGAGACTATTTCATTGGACGCAGCCAGTATGACAGCCCGGAAGTAGACCAGGAAGTAATTATAAAAGCTGGTACCGGTACGCTGAAGCCGGGCGATATCCGCGATGTGCTTATCACCTCTGCCACCGAGTTTGATCTTGAAGCAGAACTGCCTGCATAATATACAGCTATCATCTCATACCTTCCTGTTGCGGGTGGGTGAATAAAAAAAAGGCGCGGAGAACGCGCCTTTAATGTTAATTTAATTTTTATTCCCCGAAGGAAGGGATCGTTTACCATCAGATTTAACCTGCTTTTTTCCTTTTTTAACCTTTATTCTTATTTCTTCCGAATCAGGGACTTTGGTAACCTTAATGGTATCACCCGCTTCCAGGGCTGATTCGATTATAACCTCTGCCATTGGGTCTTCAAGGTATTTCTGAATAGCCCTTTTCAGCGGCCTTGCTCCATACTGTGTGTCAAAACCCTTTTCAGCAATAAGATCCTTCGCCTCATCTGTAAGCTCTATCTTATAACCAAGTGAGAGTATCCTGTCAAACAGTCCTTTCAGTTCAATATCAATAATTGAATGAATGCTTTCCTTTGATAATGATTCAAACAGTACAACATCATCAATCCTGTTAAGAAACTCGGGAGCAAAGGTCTTATGCAGGGCTTTCTGTATCACACTCTTGGTATAATCATCCCTGGCAGCCTTTCTGCTGCTTGTCTCGAAGCCCACGCCGTGTCCAAAGTCCTTCAGCTGGCGCGTACCTATATTACTTGTCATTATTACTATGGTATTCCTGAAGTCAACCTTTCGTCCGAGACTGTCGGTTAGCTGTCCTTCATCCAGAAGCTGCAGCAGAATATGGAAAATATCAGGATGCGCCTTTTCTATTTCATCAAGCAATACCACAGAATATGGTCTTCTTCTTACTTTCTCTGTGAGCTGTCCGCCTTCTTCATAACCCACATATCCCGGAGGTGCGCCCACCAGTCTGGATACGGCAAATTTTTCCATGTATTCGCTCATATCAACCCTGATGAGGTTATCGGCACTGTCAAAAAGGAACTGTGCCAGCACCTTGGCAAGGTGTGTCTTACCAACACCGGTAGGGCCAAGGAAGATAAATGTACCGATAGGTTTATTCGGATCTTTCAGTCCGGCCCTGTTTCTCTGTATAGCCCTTACTACTTTCTTGATAGCATCATCCTGGCCAATAAGGCTTTCTGTAAGCTCATCGCCCATCTTAAGCAGACGGTTACCTTCCGTCTGTGCAATACGTTGCACAGGGACACCGGTCATCATGGCTACTACTTCGGCAACCTTTTCATCATCAACAGTTTCTCTGTTTTGTGCAAGATCAGACTCCCATCTTTTCTTTTCCGCCTCTATCATGTCCTGCATCTCCTTTTCCTTATCCCTGAAGCTTGCTGCCCTCTCAAAATTCTGATTCTTCACAGCATCCATCTTATCTTTCCTGGTCTCATCAAGCTGTTCCTCAAGCTGAAGTATCTTCTCCGGTACCACAATATTGGATATATGAACCCTTGAACCGGCTTCATCCATGGCATCAATAGCTTTATCAGGCAGATGGCGGTCTGTTATATACCTGTTGGTCAATTTCACGCAGGCATCAATGGCTTCATCTGTATAATATACATTATGATGGTCTTCGTACCTGTCTTTAATATTATTCAGGATGTTTACCGTCTCATCGATTGAAGTAGGCTCCACCATTACTTTCTGGAAACGTCTTTCAAGGGCACCATCTTTTTCTATATGCTGCCTGTACTCGTCCAGTGTTGTGGCACCGATACACTGTATCTCACCCCTGGCCAGTGCAGGCTTCAGCATATTGGCAGCATCAAGTGATCCCGCTGCACCGCCGGCACCAACAATGGTATGTATCTCATCAATAAAGAGAATGATATTATCATTCTTTGCAAGCTCATTAAGTATTGCTTTCATTCTCTCTTCAAACTGTCCCCTGTACTTTGTGCCTGCAACAATAGAAGCCATATCAAGAGTAACAACCCTTTTACCAAAAAGGACCCTTGATACTTTCTTTTGCATAATCCTCAGGGCCAGTCCTTCAGCAATAGCTGACTTCCCAACGCCAGGATCACCAATCAGCACGGGATTATTCTTTTTGCGTCTTGATAATATCTGTGCCAGCCTTTCTATTTCCCTTTTCCGGCCTATAACAGGATCCAGTCTGTTCTCCTCGGCAGCCTTTGTCAGGTCAATACCGAAATTATCAAGAACAGGTGTGTCGGAAGATGGTTTCGCCGATTGTGAAGATGATCCGGGCTGTCCTTTACCCTGGTTGCCCCTGGCAAAGCCGGTGTCCTCATCTTCATCTTCCCTTGGGAAATCTGACCGTGGCAATGGGTTCTCTGTTTCAGCTACCTGTCTGACAACCTGGTAATCAACATTCAGCTCGGACAAAAATTTAGTTACAAAAGAATTCTCTTCCTTAAGAATTGCCAGAAGCAGATGTTCAGTATCTATAACATCACTCTTCAGGGCCTTTGCCTCAAGATGAACAAGTTTTAATACCCTTTCCGTACTTTTCAGCAGTGGCAATATATCATTTTCAGATATCTTTACAGGATTATCAACTCTTATGCTCCTTTCCAGGGAGCCTTTCAACATACTCAAATCAACACCCTGGTTAACGAGTATATCAACAGCAAGGCCTTCTCCATCCCTTAAAATACCAAGCAGAATGTGCTCGGGACTGATATGACTGTTACCAAGTCTTATAGCTTCTTCCTTGCTATAACTCAGAATATCTTTTACTTTCTTAGAAAATCTTGAATCCATAAAAATCTTTCCTCATCTGTATTTTAATGACCCTTAAACTTCAATAAACATAATAAATGATTATATTAAAGATTAAGAATCCGGTATTTATCATTCACTATATATTTAAACACCTGTATCCTGTTTTAGTTTAAGGTCATTTTGTCACCTGTCATAAACAAAAGTAAGCAAAAAACCTTAATCTATACATTTTTCAGGCATTAATGAATAATGCAAATAGCATGCCCAAGTTTATTAAAAAAGTTAATAATTAGCCATCGTAAAATACTGTAAATAGCTAATTATTCACTATTTTCGTACCTGCAAATTCTGAGTGAATAATTAAGAAACAGTACAAGTTTAAATTAATCTTAAATGTCGGATAAAGAGAGAATTATAAAAATAAACATAGAGGAGGAAATGAAGTCCGCCTATATCGACTATTCGATGTCGGTAATCGTTTCCAGGGCACTGCCCGATGTCCGTGACGGATTAAAGCCTGTTCACAGGCGTGTATTATTTGGTATGTCAGAATTAGGCCTGTTATCCAACAAACCGCATAAGAAATCAGCAAGAATTGTGGGTGAGGTGCTTGGTAAGTACCATCCTCATGGTGATTCTTCTGTATATGAAGCCATGGTGAGGATGGCACAGACCTGGTCACTGAGATACCCCCTGGTTGACGGACAGGGTAATTTCGGATCGGTTGATGGTGACAGTCCGGCAGCCATGAGATATACAGAGGCACGTCTGCAGAAGATAGCCGAGGAAACTCTGGCGGATCTGGATAAGGAAACCGTAGACCGGCAGCTTAACTTCGATGATTCTCTTAAAGAGCCTGTTGTGCTGCCAACAAAGATACCCAGTCTCCTTGTTAACGGAGCATCCGGTATAGCTGTAGGTATGGCAACAAATATGCCTCCTCATAACCTTAGTGAGATTGTAGATGCCATAACAGCCTATATAGATAACAGGGACATTGCCACAGATGAACTCATGCAGCATGTAAAAGGACCTGACTTTCCGACAGGTGGAATTATTTATGGTGAGCAGGGGATAAGAGATGCCTTTGAAACAGGAAGGGGCAGGGTGGTAGTAAGGGCCAAAACCGATATTGAGTTAACCCATTCAGGCAGGGAAAGCATAATAGTGCATGAAATACCTTACCAGGTCAATAAGGCGGAAATGATACGCAAAATTGCAGATCTGATAAATGAGAAAAAGATTGAGGGTATATCATATATAAATGACGAATCAGACCGTAACGGGATGCGGATCGTTATAATATTGAAGAAAGATGCCACAGCCAATGTAGTGCTGAACACCCTTTTTAAATATTCACAGCTTCAGACCTCTTTCAGTGTGAATAATATAGCCCTGGTGAACGGTCGTCCCCGTACACTGAATCTTAAAGATCTCATAAGGTACTTTGTTGATCACAGGCTGGATGTTGTCCTGCGTCGTACACGCTACGACCTTGATCAGGCGGAAAAACGGGCTCATATACTTGAGGGACTGATAATTGCGAGCGACAATATAGATGAAGTTATAGCTATTATCAGATCATCCAAAACCCCCGATGAAGCAAGGGAAAGACTGATGGAACGTTTTGACCTGACAGAAGTGCAGTCGCGTGCCATCGTAGAGATGAGGTTACGGCAGCTGACCGGACTGGAGCAGGAAAAGCTAAGGGCTGAGTATGAAGAAGTAATGAAGCATATTGATTACCTGCGCTCAGTGCTTGCCAGTGAAGAGCTGCAGATGGAGATTATTAAGGATGAACTGGCGGATATAAAAAGCCGCTATGGTGATGAGAGAAGGACGGAGATAGTACCCAATGCAGAAGAATTCAATCCTGAAGATTTTTATGCTGACGAGGAAATGGTCATTACCATCTCTAAAATGGGATATATAAAAAGGACACCTCTGACAGAGTTCAGAAGGCAGAACAGGGGAGGGTTCGGAGCTAAAGGAAGCACAATGCGCGATGAAGACTTCATAGAGCACCTCTTTATTGCCACAATGCATAATACCATGCTGTTTTTTACAAGAAACGGTAAATGCTTCTGGCTTAAAGTATACCAGATACCTGAGGGTACCCGGACTTCCAAAGGCAGGGCTATGCAAAACCTGATAAATATAGAGCCGGATGATACAGTGATGGCTTATCTGAATGTAAAAACACTGAGTGATGAGGAATATATCAATAATAACTTCATCATACTCAGTACTGCCAAGGGAGTTATCAAAAAGACATCCCTTGAAGCATACAGCAGGCCTCGACAGAACGGGGTCAATGCCATTACCATAAGGGAAGGGGACAGGCTGATAGAAGCCAGGATGACCAATGGCAACCAGTATATCATGCTGGCAGTTGAATCCGGCCGTGCAATCAGGTTCCATGAAAATGCTGTAAGACCTATGGGACGTACCGCTTCGGGTGTCAGAGGCATTACTCTCAGCAGTGATAAGGATTCGGTGGTGGGTATGATAGTGCTTGATCCCGATAACCAGGACCAACATATACTGGTTGTGTCAGAAAAAGGATATGGTAAACGGTCACAGACAGAGGATTACCGGATTACAAACAGGGGAGGCAAGGGAGTTAAAACAATAAATATCACGGAGAAAACCGGCTACCTTGTTGCCCTGAAGGCGGTAACAGATAATAACGACCTGATGATAATAACACAATCGGGTACCGTTATACGCATACCTGTATCATCGCTGAGGGTCATGGGTCGGGCTACCCAGGGTGTAAGGATAATAAACCTGAGAGAAACTGATTCAATAGGGTCCGTAACCAATGTGGAGGTAAATGATGAAGATGCGGATCTGGATATTGAAGTTGCAGATGATGATAATAGTGAAAACATATCATAATTTGCCTTAAAGTATTTGAAGATTAATAAGTATTGTTATAAATTTGAACAAATTTTTTGAATAATAATTAAACATAGTAATATGAAAAGAAATATTCTTTCGCTTTTGATAATAGCTGCTGTGGCAGTAACATTCACCGGCTGTGCCGCCCTCGAAGGTGCTGCACAGAAAGGTAAAGTCTCAAGCGCTCTGAATCTGGCAGAGTCCGGGGAGCTTGAAAAGGCTAAAGAAGCTATTGATGAAGCTCTTGAAGGTGAAGCAACCAAAGATTGGCCCAAGACGTATTATGCTCAGGGTCGGGTAGCACAAACGATGTGGGAAAAGGGTTATGAAAACGATAATGAGAAACTGATGACCACATATGATAACCAGCTGATTCATGCATATGACAGCTATCTCAAATCCATTGAACTGGATGATGGCAATAGCATGGAAAACCTGGTTATTATTCAGTTACCAGCCCTCGCTAATGATTTTCTGGCATGGGCTGCCCGGGAATTTGAGAATGAAAATTTTGGCAAAGCAACCATGGCTTTCGAGGAGCTTATTGATCTACAGCAAAGTGATGTATATATAGGCTCTGTTGACACTGCTGTTGTCTATAACACTGCACTTGCTGCTTATAATGATGAAGATTATGATAAAGCAATTAAGTATCTTGACTGGAGTATTGAGCTGGAATATGGCGAAACAACACCTTATATACTTAAGTATCAGGCCTGTATGAATAGAAATGATCTGGATTGTGCTGAAATGGCCCTGAGAGAAGCTTTTGAAGCATTTCCCAGCGATGAACAGATTTTGCTTACCATGATACAGTTCTTTATTGATAATGACAAAAAAGATGATGCTCTTGATTATATAGAACTGGCAATAAAGGATTCACCGGATAATCATCAGTTGTATTATGCTCGTGGTGTACTTCATATGCAAACGGAAAACTATGATAAAGCTCTGGTAGCCCTGAAAAAGTCGATCGAGTTGAAAGAAGACTTCTTCGAAAGTCATTATAACGCAGGTGTATGTTATTATAATAAAGGAGCAGAGCTGATAGAAGAGGCAAATAACCTTATGGATCCAACGGAATATAATGAGGCAATCAGTGAGGCCAGGGATGTATTTGAAAGTGCTCTGCCTTATATGGAAAGGGCCAGGGAACTAGATCCTGATGATATGGATACTCTTGTCAGCCTGAAGGAATTATATTACAGGCTGCAGATGACTGAAAAATATGACGAAGTTAATGCCAGGATCAAAGAGCTTGAAGGAGATAATTAAGCTGGCAATCACATAACAAAGAGATTACGACTCCAAATAGCAGAGGAGTGTGTATCATAAAAGGAGAGGTGCAATCGATTTGCACCTCTTTTTATTTTCTTCAAGCGGGTATATTATAAAAATATTCATTGATATATAAAAAACCCTACTTAACATAATATTAATTATAGGAATATTGCACATACCTATAATTTGCCATTATGTTAAATAAAACTCCCAACGCGCTTTTATTATTTTACTGTTCGCAAAAGTTTATCAAATGCTTTCCGCATTTTCAAACACTTGCTCCATTCTCTTGGAATGTTAGGTCTTGTAATTCACAAAAATAATCTATGAGTTTTTTTAATGTACTCAATCTTGTCAGGATCGATTTCATACTCTTTTGCTAGTGATGGCCATTTAGAGACAGATTCAACTACTTGTTCGATTATTTCTTTTGGTTTCCTAATATTTTGAACCTTAGCAAAATTGAGTATATCCCTGGTATTAAAGTTGTCTCGCTTACCATTAACTGTCATCTGATGTTCACTTGTCCAATCTCCTTTTGGATTATAAGACCAGCATACATCAAATGCGGGTGCAATTCTCCATTCGCCATCTTTTTCAAGCAAGAAAGAAATATTTTTTGTGTGATCATCTTGGTTTCTTGCGACTATATTAAATATCATTCTTCTGAATAGCTGATCATAATCCGAATAAGGAAGTCCAATATCTCTCATTTCAGCCAATGCTCCTTCATATGAATACATTCCAGCTTTCAGATAATCATAATGAGCAATTGCACATAGAGACTGGGTGTGGATCTTAATTCCATTCTTTCTATCGAATCTTTTTGTAATAAAATGAGATCTGTTATTTTCATGTATTAAATCACAAAACGACATATTTATACCACAATCTTTTGCAAGAAGGTGATATACCATCTCTATCTTTCCATAGCCTGCAGGATCGCTTAAACTTCCTTTCTTAATTCCATCGAATTTTAGTATGAAATGTTCAAAATCATCCGGTACTCCAACCTGGCCTGATCGTATCTCTCCGGTTTTTCTATTATAGGCTATAATAGCTTTTGGTCTTTGTCCCCCTGCGGATGTTCCAATTGTAATTAGTTCTGCCAAAGCCTGCTCCTCATTCTCATCCAGATTCACGTTAAAGCTTCTTCTTTCATCAAGGACCTTATCAACAAGGCTTATCAAGTTTTCCAGTTCAATGTCCTTACCTTCTGAACGTGGTTTATAGTTAGATGGGTAGTATTCCAGGGCCCCCATTCCTCTTTCACTTATGTAGCTAAGTTTCTCAACTGGATTAAATGATTTAACATCCCTGCCCTGGGATTCCAACCATGCTTTTATAACCTGATTCCCAAATGCATCTGGCAAAGAATCAGATAGTAACCCAGGTAAGCCACTGTATGTTTCAAAATTTAAATTAGGAAATTCAAATATCCTTTGACCCCGTTGAATATCATCCATAGGCATTGTCAGTGGAGCTAAATCAATTCCTTTCTGATAGAAATCAGGTAGCAACTCAAAAGTAGCATATTGCTTGTCTGAATTCCAGGAAACTACCCCAATATCATTACCCCAAATACTAACGTTAACTGTGACCATATTTACTTTTTCGTTTAGATGCTCTTTCCCTTGATTTCCCTTCAAGCTTTTGTAGTTCAATTGGACTAATTCCTGGATCAATAATGAAACTATCTAATGCATCCAGTTGTTTTAAAGCCCTAAGAACTTGGATTATAGTTTTAAGTGTTGCATATGAACCATATTCAAGCTTTTGTAAAGTACTAATCCCAATTCCAGCCCTCGATGATAGTTCTTCTTGTGAATAGTTCTTTAACAATCTCTGCTTCTTGATTCTCGTTCCAATCTCGTTCACAATGGCATTATCTGACATTCTTTTCCAATTCATAACACCTCCATAAATATGTATTATACGTGTTCTATATGCCTAAGGCATACTAATTAATGTGTTGGCAATATACCAATAATTATAATAGAAAGCAAATAGTCAGCAACTTTATAACATAATATAATATGTATTATTACATAAAATATTACCTATTACATACTATATTATGTGTTGTGTATTATATTCCACACCCATTTCGCTCTCTCCGCTCGCAAAGATAGGGTTTACGCTCTACGCATGTGAAAGTTATCTTATGCCCTCCCTCCTACTATCTGGGTGCTTTTAAGTTAGGCCAGATAAAATTGCCAGGTCAGTAGCAATCAACCCTAAGCTATTCAACCCCGAGGGCTACGAGGCAGGCATAATGCATTTCATTATAGGCAAATACAGTACGGCAGGTCTCTATGTGCCTGTCTAATGTAGCCTGGAATCATTTCCAGATAATATTATTCACATTCCATTTGTTTTTTGGCAGGTCTTCACCTGTTGGATAGCCTATGGGAATCACATTAAGAGGTATATGAGTTTCTGGTAGATTGAGCTCTTCTATAACCGCTTTTGCTCTGTCATCGTATGGATATGCTGCAGTCCATACAGCTCCCAGACCCATACTCTCTGCAGCAAGTAGTATATTTTGGGTGGCTGCAGAACAGTCCTGTACCCAATAAGCTAAATCTTTCAGATTGCCAGCCTTCTCCATATCACCGCACACCACAATAGCGGCTTGTGCCTGGGACAACATCTTAGCATAAGGCAACTTTTCACTTAAAATATCCAGAGTCTCACGCTGAGTAATAACATAAAATGCCCAGGGCTGTCTATTGACTGCTGTTGGGGCTGCCATACCCGCCCTTAGCAAGGTTTCTATCTGCTCTTTTGTAATAGCCTGATTTGTAAAATGGCGCACACTCTTTCGATTATGTATTACCTCTAATGTTTTATTCATATATCTTTCATTATAATTAACAACAAATGGTTTACCATCTATATTTTCCGCAGACCTGTCAGCCCTGGGTATCAAGCTTCCTGTTTCGTAAAAACTCCCTCCTGCGTATATTATCGGATTTAGTAAACCCAGATCAACATTACCTCTGGCATCCAGAATGGCCTCATCCACTTTTACATCTATAACCTTTCCGATAAACTGCCTGTGTGAACCAAGTTCGTTAATAGCTGTTACTTCGCACTCTATTACGATGGGAAACTCTTTTATATAAGGGGCATTTACATACTCACCCCTGACAGGCGTAAGCCCGGTCTCTTTAAACTTATCTACATCTCTGCCGGAATATCGACCTGCATAACTAACATATTTGGATAATTGGGATGAGGGGACGTTGACTGTGAAAGATCTGGTTTCTGTTACATTACCATATGAATAGGTAGCCGGGCGCAAAGAAACTGCAATACTAAGCGGATCAGAGTTGCATATGCCTATCCAGGCAGCAGTCATTATATTAGGCTTACCCTCTTTATCATAGGAGCCTATCACCATAGCAGGTTGAGGGTATAAATAGCTTTTAATACCCACCGACTTCTTCTGAAACGGAAGTGTTGAAGAATCTGATGCAGCAAAGGGGGAATCATCTGTTGCAATTACTGTAGTTGCAGCAGGCTTTTCGGAGCTGTTTTCTTTGGTGGTCAAAAGAATAGTCAATATCAAGACCGCTGTGGCCAGAACAAGGTTTAAGAATCTGCTTTTTTGCATTATTTTATGTTTTTAAGAATCAGAGTTTTTGACTTTTTTATAGCTTATGGTATCTAATAAGCATCCCGTGGGACAGACTGAACACCATGGCTTTGTAAAAAATAAGGATAAAAGCACAACCATAACACCGAAGATAATCAGTCCTATGCCTATGATGCGAAAAGAGAAGAACATAAATGGTTCCAGGTAGTATAGCTCGGGAGTAAAGCCTATTAACAATGCGCCTGCAATAAGTGTGAGATATATTTCTCTTGCACTTATACCCATCAGGCGTGTGGGCAAGGTTCTTTTTTTGAAGGGCGTATAGCGGTTCGTAAGCTCCTGTAAGGCTCCCATCGGACAGAGATAGTTACAGTAAAATTTGCGCTTGCCAATAAATGAGATGCTTAATGCTAAAAGAAATATTGCGCCAGCCTGCCAGTTAGCACGCCAGACAAAACCTTCCTGTAACCATCCATACAGTAAATTAGCTGTGAGAACATTATTGAGGATTAAACCCATTATAAGCAATACCAGTACCATATAAATAGCGCGATATCCAGCCATTCCTTTTTTGTAAACCATCACAAGGGATAGTAAGATCAAACTCAAAAATAAAATATCCTTAATCGTTGTCCAATGGTTTGTTTCTGTTACAAGTGATGCACCTGATCCCACAAGCGATGAAGCTGTCTGCCTGACACCTGCTATTACAGCATTACTTGTATGGGTAGCTCCGGAGATAACATCAACATGGAAATGCATTGCATCAGCTAAGTTGACTCCCTGCCACTTGCCAATAAATTTATTGCCATATATGGCTTCAATGTAATATT
>JAWLFR010000131.1:0-5570 GCA_041685495.1 Bacteroidales bacterium | reverse complement strand
GTTACCGAAGCTGGCGGATCATTTCTTATAAGCGGTGTTGGGATCAATACAGCTGATGTGATGACCAGTAACGGTGTTGTTCATATTATGGACGCTGTACTTGTTCCTCCTTCGGTACTGCAGTTTGTAAACACTATTGTTGAGCCTGCATATTTCAACAAGGATTTTACAACTCTTATTGCCGCTGTTGAGGCTGCAAGTCCGGGTATACTCACAACGCTTCTGGGTGACGGACCCGGCAATAGTGGGATGACCTTGTTTGCTCCAACAAATGATGCATTTACTGCTGCTGGTATAACAGAGCTTCCTGACCAGGCAACACTTGATGCAGTTCTTACATATCACCTTATAGATGGTGTGGTTTTGAGTACGGATCTGCCTGCAACAACTGCTGCTGCACCTGCTACTGTTGCTGCTGTTGGTGGCGATCTCTACCTGTCAAATAAGGGTGATGGTGTATTCCTTAATGGCAATACACAGGTAATTGCAAGCGATATTGATCCTTCTGAAGGAGCAGGCGATGCAAACGGAATAGTGCATGTTATTGACCGGACACTTATTCCTCCTGCACAGGATATAGTTGCCATTGCTATTGACCAGGGATTCAGTGAGCTTGCAGCTGCTCTTACAGAAGCCGGTCTGGTCAGTACTCTTCAGGGCGAGGGCCCGTTCACAGTATTTGCACCAACGGATGCAGCTTTCGATGAGCTTTATTCGAACCTTGGTGTAAGCGGACCTGCCGAGCTTGATGATGCCACTCTTGAAGCAGTATTGCTTTACCATGTGCTTGGTTTGAGAGCTTTCTCCACAGACCTGAGTGATGGACTTTCAGCAACCACTCTTTCAAATGATGAGACATTCACAATTAATATAACTGATAGCGGTGTTACAATCACCGATGGTGATGCAGGAACTGATGATGCAAATATCACCTCAGTTAATGTATTGGGAACGAATGGGGTTATACATGTGCTGGACAGTGTGATATTACCATCTTCCAAATAACATTTAATAACAATTTTACAGGGGCTGTCATTAATGGCAGCTCCTGTTTTTTTTCAAGTGAATATTTTTTTGAATTGTTTCTATTATTGTTTAATATATTTACCTATTTTTGAAACACAAATACCATACTAATGGCAGAATATTCAATAAAGGATCTTGAGAAATTATCCGGAATCAAGGCTCACACCATCAGAATCTGGGAAAAAAGGTATGGTATAGTTAAACCGGCCCGCACCGGTACCAACAGGAGGGTATACAGTGATGCTGAGTTAAGGAAACTGATCAATATTGCCTTCCTTAACCGCAATGGCTACAAAATCTCCAGGATTGCATCAATGTCTCTTAAAGAGATAGAGGAGAACGTATCATTTCTGACCCATGATAATTCCCGTGGAGATAACCGTATTGATTCTTTGATAATAGCAATGTTAAAACTGGATGAGTTGAGCTTTAACAAGCTGCTTACAAACTATATATTAAACCATGGTTTTGAAAATTCCTTTATCCGGGTTATTTTCCCCTTCCTCAGACGTGTCGGCACACTGTGGATGACAGGCGCTGTTACACCAGGCCAGGAGCATTTTGTTTCCAGCCTTATACAGCGTAAGCTGCTATTCAGTATTGAAACATATACACAGAGGCCGAAGGAGGGAGGAAAAAAAATTTTACTTTTCCTTCCTGAAAATGAGTTACATGATATCAGCCTGCTGTTTTACACATATATAGCAAAAAAAAGCGGGCATGATGTATTATATCTGGGTTCAATGACACCCCTGGATTCGGTCAGAAATTCTTTGAATACCTGGCCGGCAGATATTATTGTGACCGGAACCTCAACAGAAATGCCCGTTGAAAGGAAATCCGGGTTTATTAATGAATTATCCGGTTTATTCAGTAATCAGCTTGTAATTATTATGGGAACACTTAAAGATGGAATAAAGGATAATCAAATGGATAATGTCCGTACAGCTGCTGATATTAATGATTTTACAGAACTCATTAATGCAAGGTAGTTGATTGCCGGGTAATAGAATCCCGGCACCTGGATGAAAGGTATTCTATTCCCTGGTATCAGAAGTTTATCTCAAGAGCAAGTTCATAAATCCTGGTATAAGAACCCATTATATTGTTCTGATCGTAATTCAGAACCAGTTTATTCTTCAGAAACCTGTATGTAATCCCGGCAATAAATGTGTTCTGCTCAAGGTCTGCTTCCTGGTTAGAAACAAGCCAGTCATAGCGTGAGAAAAATGCAAATTTCGTTGCCGGAATCATCAGTTCCGCAAATAATGAATAGCCTGTGTTGCGGTAAGAAAAACCATCCTGGTCTATATAATCATCTGCATGGCCTCCCAGTCCGCGGTAATACTGAAGCATCAGTTTATGTTTATCACTCACTGAAGCAATATGGAATATGTTCAGCCTGTAATCAGCCATATTGGTAGATGTATTTGACTTGCCCCTGGAAAAAGTGTAAGTGAATTGCATGCCTGGCACATGGTCGGGGAATGGACGAAGACTCAGCCTTCCTTCAATTATCTTATTATTGTTTTCTTCAATAGCATGATAGCCGCCGCCGTTATAAACACCAAAACTGAAACTGCCATACCTGCCCGGGAAATATGAGCTTACCCTTTCCTGGTAATCCTCACTTATCTCGCCCCCTATCAGTCCTGCTATTGTAACTCCGAAATCAGCTGAGCTTATAACTTTATAACGATCACTGAACATCTTGCCCTGCACCCTGTATCCTGTTATGTTCTGCTCGTAATCCAGCCATGGTCTGTGTACAAGGCCCATCTCCATAAATGAATTATTAAAAAATAAAATATCATCAAGATTTACTTTCATCAAAAGATATTTAAGCCGGACTTCTATGTTCCCCCTGTCACTACCCTCAAGGTCGGTAGTAATATCCTGGGTGTACCTGACAGATAACCTGTCATTAAGCCTTGTTCTTATTGTAAAATACCCTCTTTTCAGCCTGAAACTGTTAAGATCCGTGTAATCATTATAACCATATCCCAGGAACCACTCACCTGAAATGCTTGTGTTTTGAATAAAGGGTTTCTGATCAGGGTTTTCCTGTGGCAGGACAGGGCTGAACAGGAATATTCCAAGAAAGATAATAAGAGCTTGTTTTTTCATAGACTTAAGATGTTTTCATAAAAATCATGGCAAAAATATGAATTTATTATTTTCCGCATGCGTGATGAGAGTATAGTGTAACAAACAATGATATTTTTTATAAATTGTCCGGGTACAGAGGATGGAAATAATGACTTCTCAGATAATAAAATCTATTGAAAAAATATACAGTGCATTAAGCAGACCTTCACCAATAAACACCCCGGTCACACATTTAAGATATGGTATCCTGAGTGAGCTCCCGACATAGATAATTAGGTCTGTTGGTACTACAGGAAAAAAGCTCCAGGCTATTATTATTGGCAATTCCTTCTTGCTCAGTGCTCTCTTTGTTTTCTCAATTTTCTCCGGATATTTTGTCTCTATCCATTTGTCAAGTCCCAGGTAGCGGGTGAAATAATATACTATTGCCGTGGAGGTAATGATACCAGCCATATTTATTATATATGCCTCCATGGCCGGGAATATAAGTAAACCTGCCATTGCAAAAGGAGTGGAGGGTAAGAAGGTAAGACCGATAAGAGTAAGGATGGTTAGATATATGGCTATCACCAGTATTTTATTATCATCAACAAAATTTTTCAGGAAGCTTATATCAAACCAGTCGGGGTTTATGATATACAGAATAAGGATTACCGCCAGCACAATAAGCCAGATATAAAAAGATTTTTTCTTTATTTGTCTTTTCTTTGCCATCTGTCCTATATGTCAGTGCCTCATCATTTAATTTGAACGGTAGTAAAAATAGGTAATTACGCCGGATTAGATGCTATTTAGCTCTCTATTAACTCAAATTTTTTTTAACACATCTTACAGGTGTATTTAATTATCTCCCCTGTTTCTTAAGCTGCCTTCATTATTTAATAATCAAATGAACAAAGCCCTGCCGGGATGTGTTTTACCTCCAAAATTAATGGTGATAATGAAATACATTTTAACGGTATTTTATCTTTTTATTGCTGTGACGATGTTTTCGCAGGAGGTAGAAGTCATTGGGGTCAATGAACTGAAAGATGAGTTAAACAGGCAGGCCGATTCGGTTTATGTTGTAAATTTCTGGGCTACATGGTGCAAACCCTGCACTGAAGAGATGCCTGATCTTTTGAAGCTTGAAAAAGAATTCAGCTCAGATAATATGATACTTACATTGATAAGTCTTGACCTGCCTTCAATGATAGATACCAGGCTGGAAGAGTTCATTAATAATTACAATATCACTGTAAGGGTACTGCTTCTTGATGATCCTGATGCAAATAGATGGATCCCCATGGTCGATGAGTCGTGGAGCGGAAGCATTCCGGCCACCCTTATCTATGCACCCGGGAAGAACTACAGGAATTTTCATGAAGGGATAATTACCTATGCCGGACTGAAACAGGAAATTCAGCATTTGATTAAATAATGAGTAAGTGATCAGTAGATTTTAAAATATAGAGATATTGAAAATGATTATAATCCTTTAAAAGAATAAACGCTATGAGAAGTCTTTTATCAATTGTTTTTGCTTTTATACTGTCCACTTCCCTTATGTCACAGGGATATGAAGTCGGAGATTATGCCAGCGATTTTAATCTTCGTAATACAGATGGTGAATACCTGTCACTTGAAGACTATGAGGAAGCCCTGGGTTTCATTGTGATTTTTACAACCAATCATTGTCCTTATGCAGTGGCATGGGAGGACAGGATAATTGAGCTGGATCTTACCTATAAGGAAAAGGGTTACCCGGTTATTGCCATCAACCCTAATTCAGCCGAGGCTTATCCGGCCGATTCATATGAAAAGATGATAGAGAGGGCAGGGGAGAAAGGGTTTACCTTTCCTTACCTTCATGATGAAAAGCAGGAGGTATACAAAATGTATGGTGCAACAAAAACGCCGCATGTTTATATACTGCAAAAGAAAGCAGGTAAGTACAGGATTGAGTATATTGGTGCAATAGACAATAATTACAGGGATGCTGAAGCGGCTGATGAGCACTATGTCAGGGATGCAGTTAACAGTCTGCTGGCGGGCGATAGTCCTGATCCCTCATTCACCAGGGCTATTGGCTGCGGGATAAAATAAAGAAAGATGTTATACAGTAAGTGGTGATTTGTGCAGGGCTTATTATGCTGAGTCCTACCTGAATTACAGCTTTTTTTCAAGGAGTGTTTTCAGGTCAGTATCGTCACTATGTACAGCCACAAAATTAGGTCCTGTAAAATCTTCATATTTGAATTTATAGGGTCTGAATTCTACCGTCTTTGGAAAGATCTTCCCAACAATATATCCATATGTTTCAAAGAACTGGTAGAAATCAAGCAGTAACTTTCTGGTTGTGATATTAATATATCCGTATTCAAACTGAACCAGCCTTATCTGCCTGTTTTCAAAGGCCTTGCTGAACCCTTTCAATGCTTCATATTCGGCACCTT
>JAWLFR010000130.1:0-5589 GCA_041685495.1 Bacteroidales bacterium | reverse complement strand
GTGGCCATTATAGGCAGTTTATTTGTATATGCTTCCACAGAACTTCCCAGTTCTATGGCATGGACAAGCTTATCATCCTGGCTGTATTCAAAATTAAAGCCTCCCTTGACGAATAATCCGGGGTACACCTTTGTTTCGTTTACACCCTTAAAGAAGGATGCTTTATTATATATATCGGTAACGGAGTGTATATCATTGCTGAATTTTTCTTTTCTTATCTCATAGCTGTAATCCGGGGAATAATAAAGGACATTATAGTATATTGGTTTGGCCAGTGCAAGGGATGGCCCCCCGGAATAGAAATATCTTATGGCCACACCACCCAGGTCCATCTTTCTGAACATCTCATGCTGATGACCTATTGAACCGCGGATGGAGAAAAGATGATTCATTTTGCCGAAAACAAAGCTGCCGCCTGCCTGCACCCAGGGGTTAGAAAGTTTCACTTCCTTTGGATGCCTGATAATATTTATATCTATATCTATTATTCTTTTATTAAGGAAATCCAGGCGCTTACCCTCCCGGTAACTTATACCCAGTCCGTTCGTATTAAGATTGAGACCCACGGTTCTCTCATTCCTGTAGAATACTTTTTCCTGCTCATCAATCTCTCCCTGTGCAGACAGAGAAAATGAAACAGCTACTATAAAAAAAAATATAGCCAGCAGTTTTTTCATGGTCTACTGAATTTAAGAATGAAAAATGAACCGGTGAACAGGCCGGTTTTAAACGTGGTGCTCCGTGTCAGTCCCTGCATCGGTGTAAGCCGGACACACATCGTTATTACATGAACTGAGCGTTAGTGCCAGAACAAAGGCTACCGCTAATACAACTGCAAATCTTTTCATCTGTTAAAATTTTAACTCCAGCAAAAATAATCTTTTAAACTTAATTACAACTATTTTAATGAATAAGCTTTTACTCAAAAATAAAAAAATAATTAAAAAAATCAAAAAAAGAAGGCCGGCATAAGTAATGCCGGCTCTCCTGGTTATTTTTCTAAGTAACAATTAAACTGCAATACTGTTCACCTGAAAAGGGGTAAATTTTCGGGCGACCAGTCAATATCCACTGACCTGAGTTCATTTTTCAGGTTTATCATCAGGCTATGGGTCTCTTCCAGCTCATTATACTGCTCGCTGAAGTCTTCCAGTGCAATATCATACTGTTCTCTTTGTGCACCCGTGATATTATTGTCGCTTCCTGATGATGCGCTGACGGCAAATCTCATCCTGTTCATAATAGATGGTCCCGTTGCATCAACCCTGGCTCCATCTGTCCGCCTGCCAATGAGAGCGAGGATAACTGCATCCAGTCTCTTTTCGATATTTTTTGAGTCATTCATCAGATCATGGGTGTTTGCAGCTGTTCTTTTCAGTTCAGATCTTAAATCACTCATCTCATCTTTCATACTGTTTGTGTATGAATATGTTTCCGAGATTGTGCTGTACATATCTGAAGCCTTTTTAAGGAATTCAAACTTTGTCTTATAGTCCGGTGTCCCAAGGGCATTATTATCCAGTGCCTTTACAGTGAACTCTTTCTCCGCACCAAGATCAATATATTCACCCCTTACATATTTCTCCATTGACACTGAATATTTTCCGGGGGGCACTGCGGGTCCGCGCCTGTCGAGATAGCTCATATCCCATGTCACTGATCCGATACCCGAGCGCAGGGAAGTTTCTATCTTCCTCATTATGTCGCCATTGCTGTCAGCTATGGTAAATATCAGCATTGCTTTTTCTTCCCTGGCTTCGGCTATAAGCTCTTTATCGCTCGGGTAGGATATCTCCCTGCCCTCTTTTTCAGCTTCGCGCTGGGCTTTAAGCCTTTTCTGCTTAAGCGTCTCATAGCCTTCTTTCACATTATATATGAATTTTACTTCAGGAGATGGATTGGGTATTCTGAAATGCACTTCACCCTGGTAATTCTGGTTAGTGCTCGGGTAGTAGAGCAGTCCGTCCTTAATATCGAATATATGTGCATCCCTGCTCATAGCTTCCGCATTGAGCTGCCTGAGGTATGAATAGTCATCGAGTATATACCATCCTCTCCCGAAGGTGGCTACTGCAAGGTCGTTTTCCCTTTCCTGTATATCAAGGTCTTTAACCTGTATTGTCGGGAGACCGTTTCTCAGCCTGAACCATTCGCCACCCCTGTTGAGGGTAACCCACACACCCCATTCGGTACCTATAAACAGTATGTTGGGATCAATATGGTCTTCCTGTATAGCATAGATAGTTCCGTCAGGCAGGTTTGAAGCTATCGGCGTCCATGACTCTCCCTTATCGGTACTTTTTATTATATACGGGGTGAAATCACTGGCATTTTTCCTTCCGTCAAAGCAAGCATAAACAGTATTTTCATCATGCTGCGATGGCAGTATATAATTTACAAAGGTCATATCCGGTACTCCCGGGAAGCTCGAATATTTAATCCAGTTTTCTCCGTCATCATCTGTTCTCCAGATAAGGCCGTCATCGGTGCCTGCATAGATTCTTCCCTGTGAAAGGGGCGACTCTGCAAGGGCAAAGATATTCCCGAAGGGTGAGGTTGACAGGCTCTTGGCTATTGCTTCCGGCGGCCATATCTTACCCATCATAGGGAGGAGATCAACATCGAGCTGCCTGGTAAGGTCAGGGCTTATTTCTTTCCATGACCCACCGCGGTCAGTGCTCTTGAGCACCTTGTTGGCTGCCACATATAATGTTTTGCTGTCAAAGGGGCTTATGAAATACGGTGTGTTCCAGTTAAACCTGTATATCTCATCACCGGCGGGCTGAGGCTTGATGGAAACTGAATTACCAGTTCTTTCATCGTACCTGCGCAGACCGCAGTACTGTGATTCGGCATAATGTATATCGGGATTATCCGGGTCAGGTATTGAAAGATAACCGTCACCGCCTATGGTATATGTAAAGTCGGCATTAACAAGGTATCTTCTTATGGTCCTGTTAGGACCGTACCATGAGCCGTTATCCTGTGTCCCACCGTATACATTATAGAAGGGATAGTCATTATCTGTTCTCACATGATAATACTGTGTAACAGGAAAATTGGATTTAAAGATCCAGTTCCGGCCCCTGTCCCAGCTTTCATATATACCTCCGTCGCAGCCCATCAGGTAGTAATTTGTATTATCCGGATCAATCCACATGGCATGGTTATCAACATGTTTGTTCTTTTCACCAAGGTATTCCCATGTTTCACCGCCGTCATCACTGACCCTGTTTCGTACGTCCATTGATATTATGCGGTCCGGATCAACAGGATCAGCATATATTTCAACGTAATACTGGGGACTGCCGGCTATCTCATCGCTCATCCTTGTCCAGCTTTCCCCCATATCATCGGAGCGCCAGAACCCGCCTTTGCTTTCAGGCAGCTCAATCATGGCATATATGATATCAGGGTTAGGCGGGGACAGGGCAAGGCCTATGCGACCTACATCGCCTGAGGGCAGTCCTTTTGTCAGTTTATACCATGTTTCGCCGGCATCAACTGATTTATAGATGGCCGAATTGGGACCGCCATTAATTTTTGAGTATACCCTTCTTTCCCTCTGGTGTGCCGCTGCATATAATATATCGGGATTGCGCGGATCCATTTCCATATCCGTAATGCCGGTATATTCACCTATATACAGTACCTGCTCCCATGTTTTACCTCCATCTGTGGTTTTGTATAATCCGCGTTCTCCACCTGGTCCCCATGCCGGACCCTGTGATGCAACATAGACAACATCCGTATTCCTGGGATCTATCATTATTTTGCCAATGTGCTCAGACTCTTTTAATCCCACATTAGTCCATGTCTTGCCCGCGTCGGTTGTTTTATAAACACCGTCGCCGTAAGCAAGGTTCCTCTGCGAGTTGTTTTCACCCGTTCCGGCCCATACTATATTGGGATTTACGGGGTCGATGGCCAGTGCTCCAATACTGAATACCGGCTTATTATCAAAAACAGGGGTGAAGGTTGTGCCCTTGTTTTCCGTTTTCCATAGTCCGCCCGAGGCAACACCAACATAATATTCTGAGGGGTCTTCCGGGTTAACTGCAAAATCAGCTATGCGGCCTGAATACGATGCAGGGCCTATAAGCCTGAACTTCAATGCACTGAGCATTGAGGAGTTTGGTTTGAATTCATCAGTTGCCTGCCCTGCATTCCTCTGCCTTCTCTGTGCTTCTGCCGGCTGGCTTACTGCTGTAAACAGGATGATAAGTGCTAATGCCATCATCGCTGCATAATTTCCTGTGTTTTTCATACATGATATTTTTTGGGTTATTAATCAGGGTTCTGTTTTTTCATGTGTAAAGCTACATAATAATTTATTTTGTGCCTTGTTATATATTGACTGTTACTTAACAGTTTTTTATTGTTGTAATTATCAGCCCGGCATAGATTCCAGGAAAAATCCGCTTATTCCCCGGAACAAAACGGCTTTAATAATTGTATACATTAAATGATGAAGCAGGTTTTGTCTTTCTTCATTCACAGTGAACTAATAATTTCAGAGAATATGAAAACAATATATATTTTTACATTTACAGTAATATTGATAGTTATGGGAAACAGCACGAGCGGACAGGACAGATATAACTTTTTGAATGATATCGAAAAATATGTTATTGAGGATAAGGGTACAGAGAGGGCCTGGACAGGCAGGTATACTGAAAATAAAGATGAAGGCACTTACCTGTGCAAGCGTTGCGGGCAGGCTCTTTTCAGGTCTGATGACAAGTTTGACTCGCGCTGCGGCTGGCCCAGCTTTGATGATGAGATAGAGGGTTCGGTAGAGAGGATAGCTGATGCTGACGGGATAAGGACCGAAATTGTCTGTTCCAACTGCGGAGCCCATCTGGGACATGTGTTCGAGGGAGAAGGGTTTACGGACAAGAATATCCGCCACTGTGTGAATTCTGTTTCTATGGATTTTGTTGGTGATGAAGTGGACAGCGGGAAATTTGAGACTGCTATACTGGCGGGTGGCTGCTTCTGGGGTGTTGAATATTACCTTCAGAAGATGGATGGTGTTGAGTCGGTTGTTTCAGGCTATACCGGGGGACATGTTAAAAATCCCTCATACAGGGAAGTCTCATCCGGAAAAACCGGACATGCCGAGGCTGTCAAGGTACTGTACGATCCGCAAAAGGTGTCATACGAGGAAGTTGTCAGGACATTCCTGGAGATACATGATCCTACCCAGGTTGACCGCCAGGGACCCGATGTGGGTGAACAGTACAGGTCAGAAATATTTTTTATGAATGATTACCAGCGCAGTACAGCCCTGAAGCTGCTTAACATACTGAGGGATAAAGGATATGATATAGCCACAGAGCTTACCCGTGCTTCAGAATTTTACCAGGCGGAGAAATATCACCAGGATTATTATTTCGGTAAGGACTCAACTCCCTACTGTCACGGCTATACAAAGCGGTTTTAGTATGGCCGGATTCCTTGCAGCTGTTCCGCATGATTTTTTCCCTTGCTGCCACGGCTATACAAAGCGGTTTTAGTGTTACGGGCTTATTTTAAAAAACCCTGTTGTTCCAGCACCTTTATCAGTAGTTTGGAGAATGTTTCATT
>JAWLFR010000129.1:0-5643 GCA_041685495.1 Bacteroidales bacterium | reverse complement strand
GCCAGACCAGGCGCATATAATTACATATTTGTATTTTGTTCAGCTATGGTTTACCTTGCATAATGAAACAGGTCCGGGATGTCAGGCATTATTTAATGAAGTAATCAATCCCTTTTCCAATGTATACACTTAATTCAGGCTCTGTTCCGCTTACAGCTGCCGAGAAATCCGTCTTCCACGACCATTTGCTCGAATTGGGTTTAGATAGTAACATCTGGGTAATTTATGAAAAATTCCTTCAACAGGGCTCTGAGTATTCGAAGCCACTGATCATAAGGGTCACAAAGGACAGCAGATTAATTGCATGTATGTTTCTAATAGAATGCCGAGACTATGGTCCTTCATTATCAAAGCTGCAAATTGTAAAAAATATGGCAAGAATGTTATCAATACCTTCATATATCTGGATGAAAGCAGGTATTGCGGCTGAAATCTTTGCCAATCCCATATTTCTTAATAGAGATGCCGTTAGCGATCACGAACCGGGTGAAATACTTAATCTAATACGGAAAAAGTTTCTTTTGCTGTTTATTCATGACCTGGCTGGTAATGCATTTCTCCATACAGCATCTGTCGTTATGCCTTACCCGGATGAAGGCATTATTGACACTACAGGATACACCACAATTGATGATTACCTTGCGGTTCATAAAAACCTTAAAAAGAAGTTGAAAAAGTATCAGAAGATTGGTGGAAGGGTGGAAATAGCGAAAGGGAAGCTGGATGAACATGTAGTTAGAAAGATTAAAGAATGCGTTATTTCGACAGGAGAAAGAAGTGTTTTTAAACTGCCTTATCAGAATGATTATCCTGATATGTGTATGGGTTCAGCCACCATAGATAACTGTAAAATAATCCATTTTCTTTGCCGTTCGGATGATGAATTTTATGGTTATCATTCATTTATAGAGTTTGAAAACCAGATAAGATGCCTGAATGGTGCGTTTAACAGAAATTTACCCACAACCTGTCATGCCTATGAAAATATGATTTACAAGGTTGTAGCATATGCAATTGAGGAAAAGATTCAAATGCTTTACTTCGGACCAACACTCAATGAAACAAAGAAAAGGATGATGAACAGTTTTCTCCCTACCCGCTTATATGTTTCTTCCAGTATGCCATTGTTTCTCAAACTGTTTGTTCCGGTTCTGAGAAGGTCCCGTTTAAATGCCGGGGAGCTGTTGAAATTCTCAGGTATAAGCCAGAGAAATAAAGTATCTGGAATTGATATATAATCAGAATCAGATCCGCCGGGGTTTTTCTTCTGAGAGCAGGTAACAGCCCCAGGCAATGGCGAATGCCGCGACAATCCTGAAAAGATGTGAATGATGTAACTTTTATCCTGAATTATGTAACAAGACTGTTTAATAGCCGGGGTAACTTTGTAAGGATTGTACCATTAAGGTGTTTATGCAAGAGGGGTACCTAAAAATAAATTAAACAGACAATTAAAACAGGAGTTATGGCAAAAAGCATGGAAGGTAAAAAACGAAAAAATCAAAAGAAGGAGCCGGCAAAAAGCCTGAAGGAAAAAAGAGTTTCAAAAGCAGCAAAGCGCGATGAGAAAAGGACAAAAATATGAAGCTGGCTTATATCGCAACCTATCCACCCCGTGAGTGTGGCATAGGCACATTTACAAACAACCTGTTCAAATCCATGTTAAGGGGGAATGTTAAGCAGAATGAAGAGAATGAGGGCTTTGTTGTTGCAATAAATGATAATGAACTTGAATATAAATATCCTGATGAAGTTAAGGCTACTATCAGGCAGGATCACCAGGAAGAATATCTGGAGGCGGTAAAATACATCAATTTGAGCGGTGCCGACCTTTGTATACTCCAGCATGAATTTGGTATTTTCGGGGGCCAGAGCGGGGTTTATATTCTTCCATTGTTACACCGACTTGAAATTCCTCTTGTCGTAACACTGCACACCATTCTTAAGGCACCATCGTATAATGAAAAGGCGGTTTTGAAGGAAATATGCAAAATGGCGCATAAAGTTGTGGTAATGAGCAATAAAGCCATTGAGTTTTTGACCACCGTTTACGATGTGCCGGAAGAAAAAATTGCATTAATCGAACATGGTGTCCCTGATATTTATTTCAATCCGGAAAAGTCAAAAAAAGAGTTTAAGCTTGAAAACAGGAAAGTACTGCTGACTTTCGGTTTAATTGGGCGAAGCAAAGGCATTGAAACGGTAATAAATGCACTGCCTGCAGTAGTTAAAAAATATCCTGAACTCATCTATATTGTGCTGGGGAAGACCCATCCGAATGTGTTGCGACACACCGGTGAAGAATACCGTATCTCCCTTTTGCGCCTTGTAAAAAACCTTCAGCTTGAAAAAAATGTCCAGTTTCTGAATGAATTTATTGACGAACAGAATTTGTTTAAATATTTGTATGCCTGCGATATTTATATCACACCCTATCTGAGCAAATCCCAGATAACCAGCGGAACACTGGCGTATGCTGTTGGTGTAGGGGCTGCCGTTCTTTCAACACCATACTGGCATGCTGCAGAACTGCTTGCGAAGGGAAGAGGCATACTGTTTAATTTTAATGATTCGGATGAACTTGCGAAAACATTAACCGGTCTTTTCGATAAACCGGAAGAACTGAGGGAATTAAAAAATAATGCCGGTGAATATGGTAAAAAAAGAACATGGCCAAAAACCGGGGAAAAATACCTTTCTCTGGCCGGAAAAATACTTAAGGAGGAGCATTTTAAAGTTGAAAAAAAAGAATCGGCACTCGATCTGCTCATTCTCCCGCCTTTTTCACTCACTCACATCAACAGGTTAACAGACGATACCGGAATTATTCAACACGCTAAATTCGGTATTCCGAACCTGAAAGAGGGGTATTGCCTGGACGATAATTCGCGGGCTCTGCTGATGGTGTTAATGGCTTACCGGCAAAAGAAAGATAAACAAGCACTTGAACTGTCACCTGTTTATCTGAGCTATATTCATTACCTCCAGAATGCGGATGGCACTTTCAGGAATTTTCTTAGTTTCAGCAGGAATTTCCTGGACGAGAAGGGCTCTGAAGATTCGTTTGGACGGACTATCTGGGCACTCGGGTATTTGATGGCTAATGCACCAAATGATGCTTATTACCAGACAGGCAGACTTATATTTTTTAACGCAGCTCCCAATTTCGAAAAGTTAAGCTCCATCAGGGGAATTGCCAACGCCATGATTGGAATCAGTTATTATCTGAAAAGCAATCCTTCGGACGATTCAATGACTGAAATATTAAAAAACCTAGCTAATACACTATTGAAACACTACCATGAAAACCAGGCGCGGGATTGGAATTGGTTTGAATCTTTGCTGGCATATGACAATGGAATTCTTCCCTTGTCCCTGTTGCATTCGGCCGGAATATTAAATGATGATAAAATTACGCAGACGGCCATTGAGTCCATGGATTTTCTGACAGAGCACACACTGAAGGATAATTATCTATCGGTAATTGGTAATGAAAAGTGGTATAAAAAGGAAGGGGAGCGTTCTGTTTTTGCCCAGCAGCCCATCGATGCCATGGCAATGGTGTTAATGTACCACCAGGCATTTCATCTTACAAACAACAAAGAGTACCTGAATAAATTATACACTTCATTTTTATGGTTTCTGGGCGAAAACGATTTGCGCATGAGCCTTTATGATTTCGAGACCAAAGGGTGCTGCGATGGTTTTGAAAGTTATGGTGTGAACCGTAACCAGGGTGCTGAAAGCTCACTCTCTTACCTGATATCCCACTTAACCGTATTGCAGGCATATGAAGAGTTTCATAACTCAGATTTGATGATTGTATAAAATGCAGATGAATTCAGTCAGCCCTTAAAGCACCTTTCATTATACCGCTTACAGATCCTGTTTCGATTTTTTCAATTCATTCAAAAGTTCGCGCAGGTTAACTGTTGCATAGGTAGATGCATAGTCGGACATAGCGTAGGGTATCACCAGTTCATCATTGTGAATCATTGACCCGCAGGAATATACCACGTTGGGTACATATCCTTCCCGCTCCCCGGCATTGGGAATAAGCAGCGGAAGTTTCAATCTCCCGATTTCTTTCCCGGGATCCTGGAGGTCGAACAGAGAAGCTCCCAGAGCATATTCACGCATGGGGCCAACACCATGTGTTATCACAAGCCAGCCTTCCGGTGTTTCAACAGGCGAACCTCCGTTTCCGATTTGAATAAATTCCCATGGGAATTCAGGCTTTTGCAACAAGCTGGCTTCACGCCAGAGGTTGATATTATCAGAATATGAAATATAATTATTGGAACCATCCAGACGACACAGCATGGCATATTTGCCATTAACTTTCCGGGGAAAAAGTGCCATGCCCTTGTTTTGAGCAATTTCGCCATGGAGGGGCAGTATGTTAAAATGATAAAAATCCCTGGTATCAAGCATCTTGGGCATTATGGCAGTGCCGTCGTAAGCAGTGTAGGTGGCATAATAGATAATTTCACCATTATCATCGGTGAATTTTACAAAGCGTGCATCTTCAATCCCGTTTTTTTCGTTAAGCGAAACAGGGAATATTACTCGTTCTGAAATGTTTGTATCCAGCGAAAACTGAAGCTCGTAATGCGATGAGGCCAGCCAGATAATCTGATCGAAAAGAATTTCTTTGTCGCCGGCCAGGTGAAGAGAACTCCTTGCATCTTCTATGCAATCCCTCAATTCGCCGTAAGTAAATTTGTCGTTTAACCTGTCGAGGATTAAACCCGAAGGTATCAGGGCATGGATATCCTTCATTTCATCGAGCTTGCTTATAAACGATGCCTTATCATAAACATGTTTTCTTATATGCTGTGCTTCCTCCAGCATATTGCCAACCGGTTCAATGGAAAGATTGTTGTTCCTGTCCAGTACGCCGGTACGAAAAACTATTGACGAAATATGACCTTCTCCGGTTGCCCTGAAACTGAGAATTATCCTTTTCTCTCCCGGACCTGTCTCTGACTGATCGGGGTGTTCCACAACAGATGGATTGAAAAAAGCAGCCGATTCAATGGAATACTCCATTGTGAAATAGGATCCTATAAGAGTCTCTTGCGAAGCAGTAAGCGACTCAGGATTGACATCCAGCAGCTTTAAAAGATGGGAGATTTTATTGAAATGATTTTTGAAAATTCTGGAAATATTTCTGTGCCTGAGGGAAAAATCCCGAAGCACGGGACTTAATGCCTGTGATACCGATTGTTCAGACATTTTCAGTACAAAACGTATCGTATTAAGCGCTCTTTCCTCACCTGTATAAAGAAAGCGGGCAATTACCCTCGATGAATCAGGAAGGAATTTAATATTCTTCCTGTTAACTTCAACCTGCATTGTTTATCTCTATTTTGGCTAAAGATAATGTATATAGCGGATTAATTGCAAGTATTGCTTACAATCTCAATAAGAACAGGGTGCTTCGCCACCCAGGCTATTCCTGTAAGCATAAATGACCCGGAAGAATGAAAAGTTTTGAGAACGCCGTATTTATAACTATATTATAAATCAATCTTATATGAAAGCTTTCCGGAACAGCCTGGAGATGATAATCCCGGACAGGATAATGATTTATACTGATAAACCCTGTCTCGCTTATCGTAAAAAAAAAGGATTGATCAT
>JAWLFR010000128.1:0-5706 GCA_041685495.1 Bacteroidales bacterium | reverse complement strand
ATTACGGTCTTTATCCACCACAGAAAAATGGGTTGTCTCCTCGCTTTCGGCAACTGGTATAAGTCCGTGCCCTATATCATCAGATGATGATGCTTTCAGGGGATCAAAATCAGACATCCTCTTATCGAGATATTTCTCATCTGCAAGTTCCTGAAGTGGTATACTCACATAATCAGGATCGCCAAGGTAATAAGCCCTGTCGGCATAGACACGCCTTTCAGCCTCGCTTATGAGATGAACATCTTCAGGCGAATGAAAAACCGGATCACCGGCTAAGCTGTCCTCTGTCATACCAAGCAGTTGTATTAAAGCTATACCTCCGCTTGACGGTGGGGGCATCGATATGATCCTGTAATCTGAATAGTTGCCGGTAAGCGGCTCTCTCCACACCGCTTTATATTTTTCAAGATCATCACTTTTTATAAGTCCGTTTCCTTTTACCATTTCACGGATAATCATCCCCGCTGTCTCGCCACTGTAAAAACCGCTTTGTCCGTAATCACGTATCCTTTCCAGTGTAAGGGCAAGATCAGGCTGGACAAGTGTGTCACCTTCAGTCCATAAACTGTCTTTGACAAAGGCTGTAGCATGATCATTCCTGCCGGTAAATTTTTCCCGCATTCTGTTCAGTGATGCTGCCTGGGCTGCGGTAAGCATAAACCCGTTTTTTGCCATGTCAATAGACGGTTGAATAATATCCTCCAGGGGTATCACTCCGTAACGCCCATGCATTTCCAGGAGTCCCGCCACCGATCCGGGCACTCCACTTGCGGCCCGTGTACCTGTACTCATACCTTCAATAACATTGCCTTCAGCGTCCAGATACATATCACTCGTAGCACCGGCAGGGGCTTTTTCCCGGCTGTCGAGGGAAGTATATTCACCATCGCTGCTGCGCATAACCATAAGAGCGCCTCCTCCCAGGTTGCCGGCCGTGGGATAACAGACAGACAGGGCAAAGCCTGTTGCTGCCGCAGCATCCCATGCATTACCTCCGTCAATGAGTACCCTGTTCCCGATACGGGAAGCAGCTGGATGGGCAGACACAACCATACCATTTGAGCAGATTATACCCCTTCCTTCCTTAATATCATAATCATCTTCACCACAGGCTGTTAGCAGGAGTACAAAGACTGACAGCATTAAAACTCTTAATAAACTACTTATTGTCATACATTTAAAATTATTATTCACCTCCCTCATGAAATCACATCATGAGTTCACACTTGCATCATATTTGCTCTTAACCTATTTCAGACAGTACTTTAATAAGTTCAGGTGAAAGTATCCTGATATTTTTACCATCCAGATCTATTATCTTATCGTTTTTAAACTCATTCATTGTTCTTATAAGGCTCTCTTTGGTTGTGCCAATCAATTCTGCCATCTCCTGCCTTGTAAGAGACACCGTAAATTCACTGCTGTTGAATATCTCTTCTGAGAAATATCTTATCAGGTCGGCAACCCTCCCGGGCAGCTGTTTCATGGAAAAGGCAACCAGCTTATCCGACACATCCAGTATCTCCTTACCCATCAGATTAATAATAGCCATGGAGAATAAGCCGTTTTGTTTCAGTATATCCCTCATTGTTTCCTTTCGTATCATAAGGGCAACGGTATCTTCAATGGCAGCAGCCGAATTTCTGTAAATATTTGACGAATAAGCACTTGCCAGGGCAGCAAAAGCACCTGGTCCGGCCAGCATAATACAGACAACCCTGTCTCCCCTTCCTCCGCTATAAACCTTTACAAGTCCCTTTAAAATATATACCAGGTGATCCGATGGCATATTCTGCTTGAAAAGGATATCCTGCCGTTTAAAGGTCATCAGGGTAACACCCTCCGAAAGTCTGGCCTTTTCTTCAGCACTGAGATAGTTGAAAATACCTTCATCGGGAACCGGGCTTCCGGAGTTATTATATTCGTTGTTTAAAATTCCTTTCTTCATAGTTTGTGATCCATTCCCCAGGAACATTTTAAAGAAGTAAATGTAATTATTTTTTTCAGAGAATGATGATCTAAATCACCATAAAACGGTGATATTTTAGTATCTTTTAACATAAATTCAATTTCATTATTTATGATCTTTACTTCCCAATGTCAATCAAATATTCATGAGCAATAAGACCATACTCATTATTGATGATTCAAACACCAACCTGGTACTTCTTGAATCCCTGTTTAAACGTAACGGCTATTCAGTTCATTCTGCCACATGTGCAAAGGAAGGTATGAAAACACTGGAAGAAGAGATGCACCCTGATCTTATATACCTTGATCTTCTGATGCCAGATGTTGACGGATTTGAGTTTTTAAGAATACTGAGAGACAATAGTGAGTGGAAAGACATTCCCGTAATCATATTATCAGCGGTAAATGAAGAGGAAGTCATTTCGAAAAGCATTGCACTTGGCGCGAAAGACTATCTTACCAAACCTCTTGACATTGAATATATTATAAGATTAACAAACAACATGCTCAGCAACTAGGAATATTTGACTGCCGGACTTTTTCTTTATCGCAGACTTTACTTAACAATTACTTAACATTAACTTAATTATTACATAAGATTAGCTAAATACATTTGCTCATAATTAAATATAGAGCATATTTATGGAGCAGTATTATATTTTTATTATAGCCCTTTTATTCCTTCTGGCCGTTTCAGACCTTATTGTAGGAGTCAGCAATGACGCTGTAAATTTTCTTAACTCGGCTATCGGATCTAAAGTAGCACCACTGAGGGTCATCCTTATCATTGCCACCCTTGGTATTATTTTCGGGGCAACATTTTCGAGCGGAATGATGGAAGTTGCCAGGAAGGGTATTTTCAATCCGGGTGAGTTTTATTTTGCTGACCTGATGATAATTTTCCTGGCAGTAATGCTGACCGATATAATCCTGCTTGACCTGTTCAATACTTTCGGCCTGCCCACCTCCACCACTGTATCCATAGTATTCGAGCTTCTCGGAGCATCGGTGGCCATAGCTATCATCAAGCTGACAGGCGACCCTGACGGCGTACATACCCTGGGCACATACATCAATTCGAGCAAGGCACTGGCAATAATATCAGGCATACTGCTGTCCATAGTGGTTGCCTTCAGCGTGGGTGCGCTGATAATGTACCTTACAAGGATACTCTTCAGTTTTAATTACCAGCGCAATATGAAATATTTCGGATCAGTCTGGGGAGGCCTTGCCATAACAGCCATCACATACTTCATGCTTATCAAGGGATCCAAGGGAGCCTCATTCATGAGCGAAAATGTTACAGGATGGATAGCAGACAATACATTTATGCTGCTTACTTACAGTTTCCTGGGGTGGACCCTGGTTTTACAGCTGCTCATCTGGCTGTTTAAGATCAATATTCCAAAACTGATAGTGCTTGTAGGTACATTTTCACTTGCCATGGCATTTGCCGGTAATGACCTGATAAACTTCATTGGTGTACCACTGGCCGGTTATGAATCATTCAAGGCCTGGATGGCAAGCGGCATTTCACCCGATGCGCTTCCGATGACAGCACTGGCCGGACAAATTAAAACACCAACATATTTCCTTCTGACAGCCGGTGTGATCATGGCATTTGCCCTGTGGTTCTCAAAAAAATCCAGGACCGTAACCAAGACGGAGATAAACCTTGCCAGGCAGGATGAAGGCTCGGAGATGTTCAGATCGCTGGTCCTTGCACGATCAATAGTAAGAGCAGGCAATTCTGTTTCCAACGGGTTTAAAAAAATGCTTCCGGAAAAAACTTCCAGCTGGCTGAACAGCCGTTTCAGCACCAGCCTGTCACGGAGGAAAAAAACGGAAGATGACGCCTCCTTCGACCAGCTAAGGGCATCGATCAATATGGTTGTGGCAGGTATACTGATTGCTTTCGGTACATCTATGAAGCTCCCGCTGTCCACCACCTATGTAACCTTTATGGTTGCCATGGGTACATCCCTGTCTGACAGGGCATGGGGACGCGAAAGTGCCGTCTACCGCATATCAGGTGTAATGGTGGTGATAACAGGATGGTTCTTTACCGCCATGGCCGCCTTTACGGCAGCCTTCCTTCTGGCGCTTTTCATTAACTGGGCCGGACTGGCAGCTATCATCATAATACTTGTGCTCATAGCCGTAATACTGCTCAGCAGCTTCAGGACACATAAGAACAGGGTTAAGAAAGCCCAGGACGAGGAAGATGAAGTGAAAGCTACCGAAAATGAGGTAACTATCACTGCCATAACGAAAGAGATGCTTATTAAACAGCTTATCACTATATCCTCACTGTACGACCGTACTGTTATATCTTTTATGGCCGAACGGCTGAAATCATTGAGAAATATAAAGAAAGAGGTCAGGCAATTCAATATATCTTCCAAGATTAAAAAGGATAACGTGCATAAATTCATAAGGAAACTGGATGACACAAAAATAGATGCAGCCCCCTATTATGTACAGATACACGACTACCTGAGGGAGAGCGCTCATTCCCTTTCCTATGTATTTAACCCTGCATTCAGGCATGTGGACAATAACCACCCGCCCCTCAGTCCCGATCAGCAGGAAGATATGAAAAACCTCAGCCGGGAACTGGGCGAATACCTGAACTTTATTATTGCCATACTCAAGTCAAATAATTTTGATAATATAAAGGAGTCCATTACCAAACAGTCCAAGCTGATAAAGCTGATTGACTCAATGCGGAAAAGCCAGATCAAACGCATTAAAAAGGGTGCTTCCGGTACAAAAGCAACATTATTATACCTGGATTTACTTACCGAAACAAAGAACCTTGTGCTGCAGGCGGGTAATATACTCAAAGCATACCGCGATTTCTCCCTTGCCATGGAAAAATAAGCAGGTAATAGTGCTCTGTTGTCTGCCAGGGTAAACAAAATCCCCGCATTTGATTCCCGGATAAAAAGCTCATCCTTTTTTCCGGGAATCCGTTCATCGCGTTTATCTCACAGCATTGCTTAGTCCATATCCGTTTCATTTATTATTTTTGCTGAAAACCATGTTATGTTATCGAACAAACCCCTTGCCGAGAGGATGAGACCCGGCAAACTCTCAGATTACGTAGGCCAGGAGCATCTTACTGGCGAAGGCTCAACGCTGAGAAAGAATATCGAATCAGGAGGTATACCATCATTTATATTATGGGGACCTCCCGGTGTTGGCAAAACCACACTTGCAGGCATAATAGCAGCTATGCATAAACGCCCCTTTTACCAGTTAAGTGCCGTTAATTCAGGTGTTAAAGATGTAAGGGATACGATAGAAAAAGCTAAAAAACAACAGTTTTTTGATAATCCCAATCCCGTTCTTTTCATTGACGAGATACACCGTTTCTCCAAATCGCAACAGGACTCATTGCTGGGTGCCGTGGAAAAAGGTATAATAACACTTATAGGAGCCACCACTGAAAACCCCTCCTTTGAGATAATATCCCCCCTGCTGTCCAGATGCCAGGTCTATGTTCTGAAACCACTTCGTGAAGAACATCTTAAGACACTTGCTGACAAGGCAATAAAAGAGGACAGCTATTTAAAAGACCTGGATATTGAGATTTCCGAATATGAAGCACTGATAAAAAGTTCTGCCGGTGATGCCAGGAAACTGTATAATGCCCTGGAACTGACAGTATCATCGGAGATGCAGGCTCAACCGGGTGTAAAAGAAAAGATTATAATCAGCAACGAGAAGGTA
>JAWLFR010000127.1:0-5730 GCA_041685495.1 Bacteroidales bacterium | reverse complement strand
ATTTTACCTGTCGGCCGACATATACACAAGCTCCAGGAAATCTCCCAGCTTTGACGGTTCCAGCCAGCGGGTAACTATAAGCATATCATTTTCCTGGTCCACCACTATATAGTTGCCTCCGAATCCGGATGCATAAAATACCGATCCGGGTACATGTTCCATTGTCCTTCTTCCCTTATTAAGCCACCACAGGTATCCGTATGATTCATTTGCCGGTGAGGGCTGCCTTGCCATGTCGATCCATTCGGCAGATAACAGCTGCCTGTCCTTCCACCTTCCATTGCGCATAAACAGCAAGCCGAAACGGGCATGGTCAAGAGTATTTATAAACAATCCGCCGCCGGAATGACCGCCGCCGCTAACCGACTGCACCCTTGCGCCGTCAACATTTACCCATGATGTGGAATAGCCATACCAGCGCCAGGTAGTTGAAGCGCCTACAGGATCCATTATTCTCTCCTTCAATACCTGCGGTAAAGGTTTTCTCCATACCTGCAGGGCTGAATATGCCAGGAGGTTAACCCGTACGTCGTTATACTTATAATAAGTACCGGGTTCATGCAGCTCCCGATACCTCCATTCATCCAGTTTCTCCCTCCTCGAGGGCCTGTCGGCCCAGTCATACATGCCGAAGAGCTGACCCGACCAGTCCGATGACTGGTTAAGAAGGTGTTCCCAGCTTATTTTACTGTTATGGTTGCCGTCAAAGAGGCCGTCCCATACATATTCATAAACCTTATCATCCACTGAGGAAATAAGACCCTCATCATAAGCCAGGCCTACAACTGTCGACAGGTAGCTCTTGGTTACACTGAAGGTCATATCAACCCTGCTGATATCTCCCCATTCAGCTATTATATAACCATCCTTCAGAATGATACCCGCAGGTCCGCCCCTGTCTTTAGTTGGCCCGACAATCTCCATATACGGCTCATAACCAAATGATTCCAGTATCGCAACCCTCATATCTTTATCACCCGAATATTCATTTTCCATGGCATAGTCAAGTGCCTGT
This sequence comes from Bacteroidales bacterium, assembly GCA_041685495.1. Lineage (GTDB taxonomy): Bacteria > Bacteroidota > Bacteroidia > Bacteroidales > VadinHA17 > UBA9300. Next base: position 4,715 of record JAWLFR010000127.1, on the reverse strand, counting down.
CCAAGTAACTCACTGTCAAAACCCATTTCTGCAGGTGCTTTACGTTCCCACAGCCCCCTGTCCGGGAAATAATCCACCTGGGCATACAGGGAAATATTAATCAGGACAAATACCAGTAAAAGGTACAGGGCTTTTGTTTTGAGTATATATCTCATAATATAATTTAAGTTAAAGATGCAGTTAAAGCCATAAAGTTAATTTAAAAATAGCAATGAAACAGAAATTATGCGCTTAAACATCTCCAGGAAGCACAGGTGATAATGCAAGCGGATGCATGAATCAATAAATTTAAAAAAATGTTTATCTTGCCATGTCAAATCATAAAAATCATAACATGAAGAAATTACTCCTCAGCACTCTGTTACTGGCCTTCTCATTTGCGATTGTTTTTGCACAGGATAATGGCCTGGAGGTAGGGGAAAAGGTACCGGAATGGGTACTGCCCGATGCCAATGACGTAGCTCACTCAATGGATACATGGAAAGGTAAAGTATTACAGATGAATTATGTTGATCCGGATGAAGAAGATCTTAACGATCATTTTAACGATGAGATCAATAAGGCAGCTGATGTTGACAAAAGGATAGACAGGGACCAGTTTAAGGGATTTGGGATAGTGGATACCAAATCAACATGGAAGCCAACAGGCATAATAAAGATGATAGCAAAGAGGAAGGAAAAGAAATACGGGACAACCATACTGTTTGACAACGAAGGAATACTGCACGATAAGTGGAATGTGCCGGAAGACAGCTATACAATAGTGATTGCAGATAAGAACCGCATATGCCGGGCCCTTTACAGGGGACGCGTTCCGGATGATGAGGTGGAAGATATAATCCAGCTGATAATAAAGCTTACCAAAGAATAATTTCTCTCTTTCAGGACAACCTTTTTACCCTTATTCATGTTATAATATAAGGTTATATACTCATATATGCCTGGTAATGGCAATAATCAGGCTGATAATGAGTTTATCCTTATATAAATCAAATAATTCTGAAAATTATTTCAGCAATTTAAAAAGCTTATTATTATGAAAAATTATTTTATGCGCTCAGGATCTCTTATCCTCATTATCCTGACAGCTATCATGCTTATGAACACTTCATGTGACAGGGAGAACCAGGATGAAAAACCTGAGCTGCCCCCTGTTGAAAGCCTGGTAATGGATTTTTCAGATTTTGACAGCCGCCCTGACCAGCAGAAAGGTATAGTTGAGACCTATAACAATTTTGTTTACTCCTACCTGAATGTTGTTTTCTGGAGCTCCCTTTCATCAGGAAGCATAGCACTGCCTGTTGCAGCCTACACCCAGCTTCTGGACCAGGATGCTGATTACCTGGGTGATAACATATGGCAATGGGAGTATAACTTCACCTGGGATGAATCAGAGTATACAGCCACACTGACAGCCCAGCGCCTCAATAATGAAGAATTCTCCATGGAGATGGTCATTGCACTGTCTGCTGCATCTGAATCAGGATTTAAATGGTTTGAAGGCATTGTCAGGTACGATCACACTGCCGCCTCGTGGGATGTTTATAAGTATAATGATATGGATCCCGTTAAGATGCTTGAGGTGGACTGGACAAAAGACTATGAGGCAGAGACTTCATCCCTGACCTATGTGTATGTGGAGCCCGGTAAGGAAGAAACAGGCAGTTCAATCACCATGGGTAAAGATGCATCACTGGACTATAATGCATGGTACACCATAACACTGTCCACCGGGACTATTGAGATTCAGTGGGACACTGCAACAAAAGAAGGAAGGGTCAGGAATCCTGATCATTTTGAGGATAACAACTGGCACTGCTGGAATTCAGAGCTGATGGATGTTGAATGTCCTGTTCTGTAGGTCCTTATCCTTATACACTTATCGGGATAACGTAAAAGAATATAGCAAAAAAATGTGATATGCTGCCTGCCAGCACCATAAGGTGCCATACAAGGTGAGCATGCCTGAAGCTGGCTTTCCTGTAAAAATATATACCGAAACAATAACAGGCTCCCCCTATAAGTATCCACAGGAACCCCATCAGTGGCAGTGATTTGACCAGGGGCACGACGGCTATGAGGAACATCATGCCCATAACCAGGTATATGATTATATCCAGTAGTGGTGCGCCATTCTCAACCCTGTTTTTCCTCATGACCTGCATTATAATACCTGCTATGGCCATTGCCCACTGCAATCCGAACAGCACCCATCCTATTGTACCGTGCAGGGCCACCAGGGCCAGGGGTGTGTATGTGCCTGCTATCAGCAGGAAAATAGCGGCCTGGTCAATAACAAAGAATACCTGCTTTAAGCGTCCCGGTGGCAGTCCGTGAGCCACAGCGGAAGAAAAATACAGCAGCACCATGGTGGTCCCGAATATGGCTGTGCTCACCACGTGCCATGCATTACCCTTCAGTGCCGATGCCACTATCATCAGTGTAAGCATGGCACTTGCCAGGATAGCACCTGCAAAATGAGACAGCCAGTTTGCCGTTTCCTCCTGCTTTGTAAATCTTCCTATTAAATCCGCCATAAGAGATATTTTACGACAAAGTTAGAATATTAAAACGAATCAGTAAATAGGTCTAAAAACTGATTTTTCGCATTCTGAGGTTAAGCGGTGTTACCTCCAGGTATTCATCTTCCTTTATATGTTCCATGGCTTCCTCAAGCGAGAATTTAACTGCCGGAACGATCTTCAGGTTCTCATCGGAGCCGGAGGCTCTCATATTGGTAAGTTTTTTACCCTTGGTAACGTTTATTTCCAGGTCTCCGGCGCGACTGTTCTCTCCTACTACCTGTCCCTTATATACCTGGCTGCCCGGCTCTACAAAGAACCTGCCCCTGTCCTGCAGCCTGTCCAGGGCATATGCACTTACCTGTCCGGCATCAAAGGCTATAAGGGAGCCGTTACGCTCAAGCCCTATGCTGCCTTTATAAAGGCCATAGCCCCTGAACCTGTGTGTCATTGTAGCCTCGCCGGCTGTGGCTGTCAGGATATTATTCCTGAGACCTATCAGTCCCCTCGCGGGAACATCGAATTCAAGGTGCAGCAGGTCGCCTCGCGGCTCCATTACCAGCAGGTCGCCCCGCACACCTGTAACCAGCTCAATAGCTTTACCCGAGAATTTCTCAGGCACCTCTATCACCAGTGTCTCAAAGGGTTCATTCCTGACACCGTCAACCTCTTTAAATATCACTTCGGGTTTTCCTATCTGGAATTCATAGCCTTCCCTTCTCATTGTCTCAACCAGTATGGAAAGATGAAGCAGTCCCCTGCCAAAGACATTGAAACGGTCTTCATACCCTGTCTCTTCAACCTTCAGTGCCAGGTTCTTTTCTGTTTCCTTAAACAACCTGTCGCGCAAACGCCTTGATGTCACATACTTGCCTTCCTTACCAAAAAACGGTGAGGTGTTGATTGTAAAAAGCATGCTCATGGTAGGTTCATCAACTGATATCCTTGGCAGTGGCTCCGGCTTTTCCGCATCGGCAACGGTATCGCCTATTTCAAAATCCTCAAGCCCTATAATAGCACATATGTCTCCGCTCCTTATCGTTCCTGCTTCCTCCCTGCCCAGGCCTACAAACTCATACAGCTCTTTAATCCTTACCTTTTTACGTATATCGTTCCTCTTGCAGAGGGTATAATCATTACCGGCTTTCAGCTCTCCCCTGAACACCCTTCCTATGGCTATCCTGCCCACATAGCTTGAATAATCAAGAGATGCTATCTGCATCTGCGGACTGCCTTCATGATAGGGGGCTTCCGGTATTTCAGTGAGTATTGTATCAAGGAGAACCCGTATATTATCCGTTTTCTTTTTCCAGTCGAGACTCATCCATCCCTCTTTTGAAGATCCGAATACTGTCTCAAACTCAAGCTGGTCATCCGAACCATCGAGGTTATACATCAGGTCAAAGATATCCTGCTGTACATTATCAGGCTTGCAGTTGGGCTTATCTATTTTATTTATCACCACAATGGGTTTCAGTCCGAGCTGAACAGCCTTGCCAAGCACAAACCTTGTCTGAGGCATGGGTCCCTCAAAGGCATCAACCAGCAGCAGCACCCCGTCAGCCATCTTAAGCACCCTTTCCACCTCGCCTCCGAAATCGGCATGACCGGGGGTGTCAATAATATTTATTTTCACACCCTTATATGTTACCGATACATTCTTTGACAGTATGGTTATTCCCCTTTCCTTTTCGAGGTCATTACTGTCGAGTATCAGGTCGTCCGAACCGGAACGTGTATTAAGGATCTTGCTTTCCTGTATTATCCTGTCCACCAGCGTGGTTTTGCCATGATCAACATGAGCTATTATGGCTACATTACGTATTGATTGCATATTTTTAAATTATTGGGCTGCAAAGGTACAACTAAAAAACAGGAATACAGGGTAAATGTTTAAGGTATTAACAGCTTAATTGTCCGTTATACACAGTGATTGTTTACAATCGCGCTACTTTATATATTTGCACATAAGCGGACTTTATAATTTGCATACAAATGACAGAGCTACCCGGACAATATAATAACCTTCTAATAATAGCTGGCACGGGACGCAACAGCGGCAAGACAACCCTGGCCTGCCAGGTGATAAATAAATTCCGGCAGCTCTCCCCGGTAGCTGTTAAGATAAGTCCGCATTTTCATGAGCCTGCGGCGGGACTCCTGGAATGGCATATCGAAGATGGATTCAGTATA
>JAWLFR010000025.1:0-23903 GCA_041685495.1 Bacteroidales bacterium | reverse complement strand
CTGGGTGGAAGACCGGATTCGAACCGGCGACCTCTGGAACCACAATCCAGCGCTCTAACCTGCTGAGCTACATCCACCATGTTTGGACTGCAAAGAAAACGCAAAAATCATAATATTGCAAAAAATTAATGCTATTTGATTTACTGCTTACTCAATTATTATCTTTGCATGGTTCAGTAAAAAAACAAACCTTGCATGCAATATTTTGATATGCCGGTTGTTATTACATTTAACACTGAGGATAATACAAGAATATTTTGGCAAAACCCAGGTTTATAAATAATGTCTCAGGACTGCAACTGTTCCAGTTGTTACGTTTTGTGGTGTTCTTTATTATAAGTATTGTTTTTACCAAAAGCCATCTTACCACGGAGCAGATCGGTTCATGGGAGATGTTTATGTTTATTGCCAGCTTCCTCAGTTTCTTCTGGGTAACAGGGATAATCCAATCATTACTGCCCCTGTATAACCGCAACAGGTCTTTCAGGCGGCTGGGTGAGAATATAAGTGAGAAATCACCCGAGATATTCAATGCATTCTTGCTGTTGCTGGCTTTCAGCCTCCTGTTTTTTCTGTCCGGGCATGCACTGAAACACAGCTTTTCAGTATATGGGAATACAGGAAATACTCCTTATCTTAACCTCCTGCTTCTCTACCTCTTCCTGAGCAGCCCGGTCTGCCTTGTTGAATATATTTACCTTTTGCGCGACCGCTCACACCGGATATTTCAATATGGGATATATACTTTCCTGGCACAGCTGATAATGATACTGGCGCCTGTGATGGCAGGAAAAGGAATTATGTGGGCCATTTACGGTTTGCTGGCCATTACCCTTGTAAGGTGGGTGTGGCTGATATTATTGCTTTTCAGGTATGCTGAATTCAGAATCTCACCTGCCTTTATGAAAGAGCATATGAGGCTGGGCTGGCCACTGATAGTAACCTCGCTGATAAGCGGGTCAGCACAGTATATTGACGGCATTATTGTTTCTGCTCATTTTGACGATCCCCGTATGTTTGCCATATTCAGGTACGGCGCCAAGGAATTTCCGATTGTTATGATGCTGGCCACCGGATTGAGCAATGCAATGCTGCCACAATTCGGCACCAGGTCAAAACTGAAGGAATCACTTGCGGTAATAAAAAGAAAGTCACGCCAGCTGATGCACTATCTTTTCCCTGTATCAATGCTGGTGCTTCTCTTTGCCCGCTGGCTGTATCCCCGTATGTTTACTCCTGAGTTTGCACGGAGTGCCGATGTGTTTATGGTCTATATCATGCTTGTTATACCAAGACTGCTGTTTCCGCATACAATAATAATTGGCAGGAAAAAAACAGGCGTGGCCATGACTGCCGCGCTTATTGAGCTTACGCTTAATATACCGCTGAGCCTGTGGCTGGTTACCGACTATGGCTCGGTGGGTGTGGCCCTGGCAACCTTCGTTGTGTATTTTTTAGGCAAGGCATATATTGCCGGCTACCTGTGGGTGAAAATGAAGATCAAACCGGCAGATTATATCCCTGTGTTAACATTTATTATCTATTCGGTACTGCTTACCATCCTGTTCGTGCTTATAGACCACAGGATAATAGATATAAGCTAAAATCCGCCCTGCCTCCATCCTTGTAAAAAATATCTATATTTGTAGCTCTTTGTTTTAAATAAAACATAATGAGTTTATGAACATGGCGAAGCGATATCATGAACGAAGAAATATGTTTTTTAACCAGAATCTTACAAAAGAGGCATGGTTTGCAAAGTTGACGGAATAATGTTTAATGATGTTCATGGAAGAGCAAAGAGCTTCCTCTGTGAAGAAAAATTTCAGGCCTGTGAATGATCCGGAAAAGTACTTCAAGCAATACAGGGATAATATAGTTGGCATTGACGAGTATTATGATTCACCCTATGGCCGGCAGCAGATAGTGTATTGTGACTGGATAGCCAGCGGAAGGCTGTACAGGCCACTGGAAGAAAAGATAGTAAATGAATTCGGTAAATTTGTTGCCAATACACATACCGAGACAAGTGAAACGGGCAAGCGGATGACCTGGGCTTACCACGAGGCACAGAGGATCATAAAAGAGCATGTTAATGCCGGTCCGGATGACGTACTTATAACAGCAGGCTCAGGTATGACCACTGTAATAAATAAGTTCATGCGCATAATGGGACTTAAAAGTTGCCAGCATAAAGACCTGCCCTGCCTTAAGGATGTCGAAAAGCCCATTGTATTTATTTCCCACATGGAGCATCATTCAAACCAGACATCATGGTATGAAACACTGACCGATGTGGTTGTTCTCCCCCCGGGTGATGGTCTGCTTGTTGATCCCGATATACTCAGGCGCGAACTTAATAAGTACCAGGACAGAAAGTTTAAATTCGGTTCCTTCACAGCCTGTTCCAATGTGACAGGAGTGTGCACACCTTATTATGAGCTGGCGAGGGTAATGCATGAGCATGGGGGCATATGCCTTGTTGATTTTGCTGCTTCCGCCCCTTATCTTGATATAAATATGCATCCGGACGATCCCATGGAAAAGCTGGATGCAATATTTTTTTCGCCCCATAAATTCCTGGGCGGACCGGGATCTTCAGGGGTAATGGTGTTTGATTCGGCCCTTTATACCCGCAAAGTGCCGGATAACCCGGGTGGCGGGACTGTTGACTGGACAAACCCCTGGGGTGAATATAAATATGTGGATGATATTGAGGCCAGGGAAGACGGCGGCACCCCGGGCTTCCTTCAGGCTATACGCACCTCCCTTGCAATAAAGCTGAAGGATATGATGGGAACAGATATGATCAGGAAAAGGGAAGAGCAGCTGGTGCACAAAGCATTCACTGGCCTCAGGTCAATAAAAGGCCTTAAAATACTGGCAGATAATATTGAAGACCGTTTGCCCGTTTTTTCATTCTATCTCGATAATATTCATTATAACCTGGTTGTTAAGATTTTAAGTGACCGGTTCGGGATACAGGCCAGGGGGGGCTGTGCATGTGCAGGCACCTACGGGCATTACCTGTTACAGGTGACATATGATAAAAGTCACGCGATAACCGAGAGGATAAACAGTGGCGACCTGTCTGAGAAACCGGGCTGGATAAGGATGTCCCTGCATCCTACGATGACAGACAGTGAGCTGGATTATACTATCAGTTCGGTAAGGGCGATATCAGAGAATATCAGCGAATGGGAGAAAGACTATATTTATAAAAAGAAGAGCAACGAGTTTGTTCATAAAAATGAATCCCCGGGATCAGAAAGGATAGTGAAAAACTGGTTTCAAATAGATAAATAATAAGTCGCTATGTATATTAAGGAAGTTGTTGATACACAAGACAGCAAAAGGTTTCTGGATTTTCATAAATGGCATTACCGAAATGACCCTCACTGGGTTTGCCCTCTCGATTCCGAGTTCAATGCTGTGTTCGATCCGGAAAAGAACCGGACATTTAAGCATGGTATACTTACAAGATGGCTGCTGCTTAATGATGAGGGCAAGGTGATTGGCCGTATAGCCGCTTTTATTGACCATTACCGTTCAAAGGCATACAGGCAGCCTACGGGGGGACTGGGTTTTTTTGAGGTCGTGGAAGATGAAAAGGCGGCATTCATGCTTTTTGATAAGGCTGTGGAATGGCTGAAAGATAATGGTATGGAAGCTGTTGACGGTCCCATAACCTTCGGATCAAATGAAACAAACTGGGGACTCCTTGTTGAGGGTTTTGTGCAGCCCACCTACGGCATGCCTTATAATAAAGATTATTATCGTGACTATTTTGAGAAATACGGTTTTAAGAATTATTTTAACCAGCATAGTTTTAACAGGGATCTTGCCTCGGTAAGTGTTTTTCCGGAACGCTTTATGAAGATTGCCGAATGGGTAAGCCGTAAACCCGGTTATTCATTCGAGCATTTCACTTTCAGTAATGCCGATAAGTATATTAATGATCTTGTAGATATATATAACACCACATGGTCAGAGTTCCGTGAAGATTTCCAGCCAATGGAACCATCGGATTTTAGTGATACACTCAAAAAGGGAAAGGCTTTCCTTGACCCCGAGCTGATATGGTTTGCCTATCATAACGGTAATCCTGTGTCTTTTTACGTTATGTTCCCTGACCTGAACCAGATACTAAAGCATATGAACGGGAAGCTTAATACCTGGAATATACTCAAATTCTTCTGGCTGAAAAAAAGGCATAAGATGACCCGTGTCAGAGCCCTGGTTGCCGGTGTTAAGCCTGCATACAGGAACAGCGGTATAGAATCTGCAATATTCAAATGCCTGTACCACGTTTTTATGAAAAAACGGTATTATAAGGACCTTGAACTGTCGTGGGTGGGAGACTTTAATGAAAAAATGCTTTCTTTATATAAGGCGGTTGGCGGTGAACAGACAAAGGTGCATGTTACCTACAGGTACCTGATGAATAAGGATGTTGAGTTTAAACGCCTGAAAGATGAGATGGATGAGCTGGTGGGTGAAAATGACGATTAATAGTGGAATAATAAATTAAAACTTTGTGTTTTAATAATTCTTGATTAATTTTGCGAGCCCTAAGAATAGGAATTAAACCCTAAAAGTAGGAATTATATTTAAAAACTGATAGAGATGAAAAAGGGAATACATCCGGAAGATTACAGGTACGTGGTGTTCAAGGACATGTCAAATAATACATCCTTTCTGACAAGATCTGCCGCTGCATCGCGCGAAACAGTAAAATGGGAGGATGGCAATGAATACCCGCTGATAAAGCTGGAGATATCAAATACATCGCATCCTTTCTATACCGGCAAGATGAAGCTTGTTGACACGGCAGGACGTGTTGATAAATTCATGAACCGTTATAAAAATCATATGGATAAAAATAAGAAATAAGACAAACTTATGTCAATTGTCAAGCCCCTGGTTTTAAGGGGCTTTTTTTGTTTCAGCCTGTATGCTGAAGACTGGCATAATGATTGTTATTATAAGAAGGAACCGAAAATTACTGTTATTACTGAAACAAAATGTAATTTTGGCATATTAATAGAATATGAATAGAAAACAGAATAAAGCATTGAATAATATTTTTTTACCTGACATAGTGGATGATGAGGGGGAGATAATACCTATTATCGCTGATGGTGATGATGAAGAGATGGATGATAAGCCGGTTCCGGAAGAACTGCCGGTGCTGTCCCTGCGGAATAATGTCCTTTTTCCCGGTGTTGTGCTTCCTATTTCTATAGGAAGGTCAAAGTCAGTCAAACTGATAAGAGATGCATATGAGGGTGAGAAAATGGTGGGCGCCGTGGCGCAGATCGATCCGGAAATTGAAGATCCCGGCTTTCGCGACCTGCATCGTATAGGCACTGTTGGCCATATCGTTAAGCTGCTCGAGATGCCGGACGGATCAACCACGGCTATAATACAGGGCAGGAAAAGGATTGAGCTGATAGAGCCCGTAAAAAAAACTCCCTACCTGGTGGCAAAGGTGCTGGTAAGACCGGAAGAGAATACAAAGGAAAAAAACAGGGAGTTTGAAGCAATAGTAAGCTCCCTTAAAGATATGTCTCTCAGGATTATCAAGCTTAACCCCGCAATAGCCCAGGAAGCATCATTTGCAATAAAGAATATTGAGAACAAAACATACCTTATAAATTTTATCTGCTCCAATACTGAAATAAAGGTAAAGGAAAAACAAAAGCTTCTTGAGGCTGAAAGCCTGCACGACAGGGGTATAATGCTCCTTGAAAACCTGGTGCAGGAAATGCAACTGCTGGAACTGAAAAATGAATTGCAGTCAAAGGTTAAATCTGACCTTGATCAGCAGCAGCGGGAGTTTATGCTTCTGCAACAGATGAAAACCATCCAGAACGAGCTGGGTGATAATCCACAGGAGAAAGAGATAGAGGAATTCAGGGAAAAGGCAAAGGACAAAAAGTGGTCAGAGGAAGTGGAGGCCGTGTTTAATAAAGAACTTGATAAGCTGCAGAGACTGAATCCTGCAGCAGCGGAATATTCAGTGCAGGTAAATTACCTGCAGACACTTGTTGATCTTCCCTGGTCTGAGTTTACGGAAGACAATCTTGATCTTGAGCATGCTAAAAAGGTACTTGACCAGGACCATTACGGGCTGGAGGAGGTAAAAGAGAGGATACTCGAGCATCTGGCCGTAATTAAACTAAAAGGTGATCTCAAATCTCCTATACTGTGTCTTTATGGTCCCCCCGGTGTTGGTAAAACATCACTGGGCAGGTCTGTTGCCAGGGCTATTGGCAGGAAATGTGTCAGAATGTCACTGGGCGGACTGCATGATGAGGCTGAAATAAGAGGACACCGTAAAACTTATATAGGGGCTATGCCCGGACGGGTGGTGCAAAATATAAAGAAAGCCGGTTCATCAAACCCGGTATTTATTCTTGATGAGATAGATAAGGTGGGCAAGGATTTTAGAGGTGATCCCGCTTCAGCCCTGCTCGAAGTGCTTGATCCGGAACAGAATAATGCCTTTCATGATAATTTTCTTGAAATGGAATATGACCTGTCCAATGTGTTATTTATCGCAACAGCAAATACCCTTTCCTCTATAAGTCCGGCTTTGCGCGACAGGATGGAGCTGATTGAGATCAACGGTTACCTGCTTGAGGAGAAAATAGAGATAGCAATGAGGCACCTGCTGCCTAAACAGCTTAAAAACCACGGTGTTAAAAAAAGCCAGCTGAAGCTCAAACGACCGGTGCTTTCAGGGCTGATCGATAACTATACCAGGGAGTCCGGTGTCAGGGAACTGGATAAGCGATTATCAAAGATAATACGCAGCACAGCAAGTGATATAGCATATGGTAAGGAGCATGATGCTTCCCCCGGATATGAGAAGATAACATCAATACTTGGTCCGCCAAGGTATAAAAGGGAAGAATATGCAGGTAATGAGCAGGCAGGAGTGGTTACCGGGCTTGCATGGACAGCAGCGGGGGGTGAGATATTGTTTATTGAGACAAGCCTCAGCAAAGGTACGGGTAAACTGACGCTTACGGGTAACCTGGGTGATGTAATGAAGGAATCGGCAATAATAGCACTCGAATATCTTAAATCACATGCCGGATTATTGGGCTTGCCCGATAATTTCTCTGACAAATGGAATGTTCACCTGCATGTCCCGGAAGGAGCAATACCCAAAGATGGCCCCTCCGCCGGGATAACAATGGCAACATCCATAGCCTCAGCTTTTACACAGCGCAAGGTGAAACGTAATATTGCCATGACCGGGGAAATAACACTCAGGGGTAAGGTGCTGCCCGTTGGCGGTATAAAGGAAAAAATACTGGCAGCAAGGAGGGCAGGATTTAAAGAGATTATATTATCATCAGATAATAAAAAGAATGTTGATAATATAAAGGATGTATACCTCAAAGGGCTGAAATTTTCATATGTTGATACAATAATGGATGTACTGGATTTATCCCTTTTAAAACAGAAGGTTGCAAATCCAAGGAAGATAGTCTAAATTTAATCTTTTGCCCTATTATGACAGATGCAGAAAAAAGAATAGCAGTTTTCCCGGGTTCATTCGACCCCTTTACCCGTGGCCATGAGTCAATTGTTAACAGGGCACTCAGTCTTTTTGATGAGATAATAATTGCTATAGGTGCCAATGCCCTTAAAGACGGTTACTTTACCCTTGAGAACAGGGAAAAAATGATAAACGATGTATTTATGGGAATAGATATGGTGAAGGTGACTCACTATAATGGCCTTACCGTTGACTTCTGCAGGAAAAACAGGGCATCGTTCCTGCTGAGGGGGGTAAGAACAGCGGCTGATTTCGAATATGAGAGGGCTATTGCCCAGCTTAATAAGGCTATGGCCCCGGAAATAGAATCGGTTATGTTACTGACAACACCTGACCTGACACCTGTTAACAGTACCATAGTGCGCGACATAATACGTAACGGTGGTGATGCTTCACAGTTCTTACCTTCAAGCATAGATATTACTAAATACCGCTAGATGATCAGGATTATACTGGTAATTAGCATTAGTCTTTTTTATTCCCAGTCATTTGCAGGGTCAGAAGCACAGATCAGCGGATATGCCCCGGGTGCTGCCGGTGAATATATTGAGGTGTACAGCCAGGCTGACCCGGTAAGCGGATTTTCCTCATTGATTGAAAGGGTGAAGGTAGAGGATAATGAACACTTTAATATCAGGGTGGATTGCAATGAGCTGTGCTGGCTCAGGCTGAGATATGGTATCTATGATCTGATGGTATTTGTTGAAAAAGATGCATCTTATGAGACTGAGCTGCCGGTATTCAGAGAACTGAAAGTGGGCGAAAAGCTGAATCCTTTTTTTAAGTACAGGCTTTACCATCTCAAACTTGACGGAAATAATATTAATAACAACATACGGTTTATTGATTCACTGTATTATGATTATACTGCGCGTATAACACGCGGTATATATCTTGGTGAACAGCTCAGCAGCAGGGATTCTCTTGTGACATCATTTGAAGGTCAGAGGGATGAACGGTGGACCGGGTATTCACTGAAATATTTTGACTGCAGGCATTGCCTGCTGGAGATGGTGTCTGAAAAGAGAAATACACCCTCCCGGGATGATATACGGCTTATTAATATGGATTTTATGCCCGGTATGCCTGCCTACACTGATCTTATAAGCCAGGCCTTTAACGGGTACCTGCGGCGTCTGTCGGGCAGCCGGGACGGCGCTGCAATACGTGACTGTATAAATTCGGCAGGACCGTACAGTGATATTGTGGATGTCATAGTCCCGGACGGACTGCTCAGCAATGAGTCACTGATTGAATACGTGCTGCTGGAAAACCTGTATAATGAATATTATAAAAACTATTTCAGGAAGGAATCAATAGCGGAAATCATTGAACAGATGGCCGGGAATGCATCCGATGATTATAACAGGAAGCTGGCAGCCAGGATAACAGAAAAGATATACAGGCTCAAGCCCGGTAATAAACCACCAGGCTTCAGCCTGGAAAATAAAGATGGTGAAATATATACACTTGACAGCCTAAGTGGTAAATACAGCATCCTTGTATTCGGTTCAGCCACACTGCCCGATACCAGGGCTGAGCTCGATATACTTAACCGCTGGGCGGGGGATTATGATGAGCAGCTGTCAGTTGTTGTTATACTGCTTGATGAGGACTTTGAGTCATCCCTGGAGAAGATTGGAGCGGGAAAGTATGATTTTATCTTTCTTGACGGACATGGTGTAGCGGGACTGGAAGATATTTATGAGTTAAAATATCTTCCGGCATTTTATTTCCTTGACAGGGATATGAGGCTGATAGAATCGCCTGCCCCTTTCCCTTCCGAAAACTTAAGGCGCCTGGTCGTCCCCAAGCTCTGAGATGGCATTGTGGATGACATCGGATATTGAGGGCCAGGTGCTTCCGTGCACCTGTTGAAGATCGTATTTATTAAACCACCTTACCTCTGTTATTCCCTCTTCTTCCTGAGGCAGGATCATGCCCTCTCCGGTACAGGAAAAAACAAACCAGTGTGTTACCTTCAATATATCTTTACCCCCGGTTTTATATATATGATAGCCTGGTTTAAGCCTGCTTATAAACTCACCTGGTATAATACCTGTCTCTTCCTCTATCTCCCTGCGGGCACAATCCTCAATGGACTCCCCTTTTTCAAGATGGCCCTTGGGCGCATCCCACCTGCCATGTCTTTTTATAAATAATAATTCCTGCCTGTCATTAAACAGGAGTCCGCCAGCCGCCGTCCTCACCTCAAAATACCCCTTAAAAGCCTGCCATAGAGCATCTATTTTGTATGAATATATATTGAAGGAGGTAATTTCCGGATTAGTGATGAAAGCGCTTATCTTATCATAAAGCTCATCAATGTCATGGTATTTATGGAATAAGCAGTATTTTTGCATGCGGTCAGGTTGACTGCTGATGACTATAAACCTGCTATCAAGATAAATCTTATACATCGATCTATGGAAAATATTGCAAAATCAATTGCAGCTTATCTTTTACAAATTAAAGCAATTAAACTGCAACCGTCAAATCCGTTTACATGGGCCTCGGGCTGGAAATCGCCTATTTACTGTGATAACAGGAAGACCCTTTCCTTCCCCCAGGTCAGGCAGGCAATAAGAGATGCCTTTGCTGGCAGGGTAAGAGAGCTATACCCTGATGCAGAAGTGATTGCCGGCGTGGCCACAGGAGCAATAGCACATGGCGTTATGGTAGCAGAGGAGCTTGGGCTGCCATTTATCTATGTGCGGTCAGGTGCAAAAGGACACGGACTGGGCAACCGCATTGAAGGATTCTATGAAAAAGGTCAGAAAGTGGTGGTAATAGAAGACCTGATATCAACAGGAGGAAGCAGCCTTACGGCTGTCAATGCCCTGAGAGAGGCAGGCTGCAATGTGCAGGGGATGCTTGCAATATTCACCTACGGTTTTAAAAAGGCAGAGGATAACTTCCGCGATAATGATTGCAGCTTATCCACTTTAAGTGATTATAACAGCCTGGTGGAACTGGCCGTTGAGACAGGTTATGTAACAGGTGATGACATGGATACACTGGCGCAGTGGCGGCAGGATCCTTCAAACTGGGGTAAATAAAGGTTTATGGATAATTTCAGTAAATACGAGAGCAGGATAGGGAAGGTAAATGCCGGATCAGAGGAGATATTTGCTTTCGTAAGCGATATGAGGAATTTTAAACGTTTCCTTCCTGAAAAAACAGTGAAAAACTGGGAAGCCTCAGTTGATGAATGTTCATTTGAAGTGTCACCGGTAGGCCGGTCAACAATAAAAATTGTGCGTAAGGATGCTTATGATACAGTGAAATTTGCCGGCCGGGGGATGAATAACACGGAGTTTTATATCTGGGTGCAGCTTAAGGAACTGGGTGAAAAAGATACAAGAGCTAAACTGACCATAAAGGCTGATCTTAATACGGGACTGAAAATGATAGCCTCAAAGCCTATAAAGAATTTCCTGAATAAGATGGTCAGCGGGATGGAGGAATTTGACGATTGGGGAAGTATCAATCCCTGAATTCAATCTCCTTGAAGCCGTAGGTTCTGAGCTCCCCGCCAGTCAACTCAATTATTATCCTGCCAAAACCGTCAACACCTTTTATCATGCCCTGCAGGCAGCCATCAGCTGTTGTAGTGAACTCAGCCGGTTTATTAAGCCTGTAAAGCCTTTCAAGGTAACGCTCATTGATATATGACAGCTGTCCGGAACGCAGCCTGCTGTACCATGTGTCAAATATACGGCAGAATGCAGACAGCATCTGTTCAATATCGTAATCGTGCCCGTTTATTATTTTTAGCGAGACAGGATTGGGCAGTACCGGGGAGAAGACAGTCTGGTTGATATTGATGCCCACACCTATAAGCGTATTATTTATTTTATTTCCTTCAAGTGAGTTTTCAATCAGTATGCCTGCAATTTTGTCACCTTTATGGTAGATGTCGTTTGGCCATTTTATACTTGTCGATGCCGAATGTTCATCAAGAAGTTCAGCAATAGCCAGCGATACAGCTTTTGAAATCATAAACTGCTCTCCTGCCCCAAGAAAAACAGGATAGAGTATTATGCTCATTGTCAGGTTTTTGCCTGGCTCACTAAGCCAGCTATTGCCCCTCTGTCCCTTTCCTTTGCTCTGTTCATATGCATATATCAGTGTTCCTTCAGGGGGGGGCTTGCCACTCAGCATTTCGGCTGCCACCGTGTTTGTTGATGGCAGTTTTTTGTGGTATATAATATTTGAGCCAACAATCATGATAATCAATGTGTTATAATAATACCGGTCGACTTTACTTTCCGGACCTGTTTTTCTGGACAATCTGGCATTGTAATTGCAATTCTTATGGTGCTATGACAAAAGTAAAAATAATGTTCGTATTTTTACGGGCGTTAATAATGTAATAAACAGAATCTGAGATTAATGACAGAAAAGAGTGATGTGACATTACCACTGATTGAGAATGTAATAAAAGGGATCTTTGAGAAAAAAGGGGAGAGGGTTGTTTTACTTGATTTCAGGGATATTGAAAATTCAGTATGTGACTATTTCATAATATGCCATGGTAATTCAGTTACACAGGTCGACTCAATAACGGATGCAATTGAGTTAAATGTTAAGAAAAACACCGGGGAGCACCCTCATCACAGGGAAGGCCTCGAGAATTGCCTGTGGGTATTGCTGGATTATGGTGATGTGGTTGTTCATATATTCCAGGAAGAGTACCGTGAATATTACAGGCTTGAATCTTTGTGGGCTGATGCGCTTATTGAAGAGATAAAGGACAATTAAAAAAAATTTGAACAGTAATGACAGAAGAGAATAAAAGGGAACAAAATACCGGCAAACAGGGAAGCGGTCAGGGTAGTGGACCTGGCAAGAACGGAAAGCCAAAAATTAATCCTACATGGATATATCTTGCCATAGGGGTAGGCCTTATTGCAATCAATTTTATGTTTGGCGGCAGTAATGTTGAGAAAGCTGAGCAGTGGAGAGAAGTTGAACAGATGATACAGGACAAGGATGTCAGGAAAATTGTTGTGGTCAATAAGGAATTTGCAGAAATATACCTTACTGCTGAAGCCCTGGAATCAGGCAGGTATCCTGATGTTTCAGGCTCCGGGAATATAAGCCTTTCCGGACCTTCACCCAGTTATATCTATAACTTTGCCACGGTTGAACTGTTTGAATCAAGACTGGCTGAGATACAGGAAGAATATAATTATTCAGAATCAGAATGGATACATCCTGTTTATGAGACCAGGAAAAACTATTTCGGAGAGGTGCTGGGCTGGATATTACCCATGCTTATTATTCTGGCCATATGGTTGTTTATTTTCAGGCGCATGGCCGGTGGCGGCTCAGGCGGAGGCGGAGGTGCCGGTAATATTTTTTCGGTAGGCAAATCAAAAGCAAAAATATTTGACAGGGAATCAAATGTAAAGATTGACTTCACTGATGTTGCAGGCCTTGAGGAGGCTAAGACGGAAGTTAAAGAGGTGGTCGACTTTCTGAAGAACCCTAAGAAATATACCACACTCGGTGGCAAGATACCCAAGGGTGCGCTTATAATAGGCCCTCCCGGAACAGGTAAAACCTTGCTGGCAAAAGCTGTGGCAGGCGAGGCTAATGTTCCTTTCTTTTCCATTTCGGGATCCGACTTTGTGGAGATGTTTGTTGGTGTTGGTGCCTCAAGGGTGCGCGACCTTTTTAAGCAGGCAAAGGAAAAAGCCCCGTGTATAGTTTTTATTGATGAGATAGATGCAGTTGGCAGGGCAAGAGGCCGGAACCCGAGCATGGGAGCCAATGATGAAAGGGAGAATACCCTTAACCAGCTGCTTACTGAGATGGATGGCTTTGACAGTAATATTGGCGTTATCATACTGGCAGCAACAAACCGTGCCGATGTGCTTGACAGGGCACTGATGAGGGCCGGCCGTTTTGACAGACAGATACACGTTGAACTGCCTGATTTGAATGAGCGAAAAGATATTTTTAAAGTCCACCTGCAACCCTTAAAACTGCCCAAATCATTTGATGTGGGTTTCCTGGCGAAGCAGACACCCGGTTTCTCAGGTGCCGATATAGCAAATGTATGTAATGAAGCGGCGCTGATAGCAGCACGTAAGAACAGGAAGATGGTTGGGAAACAGGATTTTCTTGATGCCGTAGACCGTATAATAGGCGGACTGGAAAGGAAGAACAAGATAATTTCAAAAGATGAAAAGAAAACCATTGCCTATCATGAGGCAGGGCATGCCACTGTAAGCTGGCTCCTGGAATATGCAAGCCCGCTGCTTAAGGTTACGATAATACCGCGCGGACGCACACTGGGAGCAGCATGGTACCTGCCCGAAGAAAGACAGCTGACAACCAGGGAACAGATACTTGATGAGATTGCCTATGCCCTGGGCGGACGGGCCGCTGAACAGCTTATCTTCGGCAAGATATCAACAGGTGCGCTGAATGACCTGGAGAAAGTGACCAAGCAGGCTTATGCTATGGTAACATACTTTGGTATGAGCGAGGAGGTTGGTAATATGAGCTTTTATGATTCATCCGGACAGAACGAGTATGGATTTACAAAGCCATACAGCGATAAGACAGCTGAATTAATTGATAAGGAAGCTAAACGGATAGTTGATGAGGCATATAACAGAGCCCTCGAGGTGTTGAAAAAGAACAAAAAAGGACTGGAAATTCTGGCCGCAAAGCTGCTGGAAAAAGAGGTTATCTTCAGTGAGGACCTTGAAAGAGTATTCGGAAAGAAGGTAGGCAATGCACCCCCCAGGGTGGAAGAGGGAAGACGACCGTCAAGAAAAAGAAACAGCGGGAAGGAAGTGTCAGCAAAGAAGAAGGATCCGGAGAATGAAAAAGACGGGGATAAGAAAAAAAACCTGAAGGCCGGGGACGATGATAGCGGTGAAAAGAATAAGACCGGGAAAACTGCTGATGCCGGCAGGGGCAGGAAAGAGGATGCAGGAGATTCCGGTAAGTAAAAGTCCTGGTATATGGAGAGAGACTGGGTTAAAATATTTGGGTCAGTCAACGAGGCCAGGGCAGAGATGGCCCGCCAGTTACTGAGCAATAATGAAATTGCTACTGTTATTTTAAATAAAAAAGACAGGTCTTACGGTTTTGGTGAATATGAACTGTATTGTATGAGAGACAATGTAATAAGGGCAAAACTATATTTAAAAGAATTCCAGCCTTGAGAAACTTATCCAGAAGAACAATTACAGGTGCTCTTTTAGTAATTATCGTTCTTGGCGGTATATGGCTGCACCCTGTCTCATACCTTTTAGTAGGTGCATTTTTACTTGCAGTCTCTTTACACGAATATTACAAGCTTGTTGCCAGGACAGGTGCCAGTCCGCAGAAGGCGGCAGGCATCATAACGGCATTAACGGCTTACAGCATATCGGTACTTGTGGCTGCACAGGTGCTTGACAGTGTGTTTTACCTTATCATTATAGCTGAGCTGGGACTGGTAATGATAATTGAGCTTTACAGGAAAAAAAACAAGCCTTTTGATAACCTGGCCCATACCGTTTTTGGTGTTATATTTACTTCTGTCCCGTATTCACTTTTCCCCTTTATGGCATTCGGATTTAATGGAACGGATACTCTTTTACAAACAGGCATCTCTTCATTTTCTCCCGGACTGATACTGGGCTTCCTGGTTCTGTCATGGAGCTTTGATACAGGTGCTTATCTGTTAGGATCATGGTTCGGAAAGCATAAGCTCTGGAAAAGGATATCACCCGAAAAATCATGGGAGGGCTTTATATCAGGATTCATTATCACCCTTATCATTGCCTGGCCGGTATCCCTGTGGATAGATATAATCGACCTTAAAGGCTGGCTTATAATTGCTGTGATTATATCCATTACCGGTACCCTTGGCGATATGGTGGAATCAATGCTTAAAAGAAGTGTGGGAGTGAAGGATTCGGGATCACTGCTGCCCGGGCACGGAGGAATGCTTGATCGTTTTGACAGCCTAATATTATCACTCCCTTTTGTGTTTATGTATATTATACTTTTTGGTTGATTTATACTATATGATTAGATTTGCTATAAATGAAGATTCACCGGGAAGGATATAGCCTGATATTATACAGCCTGGGCACTGCAGCTGTAATAAATACCGTTATCATCTTGTTATTCAACGAGATAAAATACCTCTGGATAAGTACGCTGACTGTCTCGGTCCTTTTTGTATGTTTTCTGATTTACTTTTTCCGGAAACCTGAAAGAAGGGTTTGTGAAGATGTCTCCAGAATACTTGTTCCGGCTGACGGTGAAGTGGTTGCTATAGAAGAAGTATTTGAAGATGAGTACTTTAAAGACAAAAGGCTGCAGCTGTCTGTTTTTATGACAATATTTAATGTGCACAGTAATACTTACCCTGTATCAGGGAAGATAAAATACATTAAGTATCACCCGGGGAAATTTTTTATTGCCAGCCATCCCAAATCCTCATTATATAATGAAAGGCTGTCGCTTGTTATTAAACCAGAACAGGGGGAGGAAATTATGGTAAGGCAGATAGCCGGAATGGTGGCACGCCGGATAGTGTCATATGCCAAAGAGAGCACGGAAGTGAAGCAGGGGGATGAGCTGGGCTTTATTAAATTCGGATCAAGGGTCGATATTTTCCTGCCTGCAGGAACAGAACC
This sequence comes from Bacteroidales bacterium, assembly GCA_041685495.1. Lineage (GTDB taxonomy): Bacteria > Bacteroidota > Bacteroidia > Bacteroidales > VadinHA17 > UBA9300. The sequence continues at coordinate 7,676 of JAWLFR010000025.1, read as the reverse complement.
CCGTGTGGCCCTTCACCAGAAAGTGAGGGCCAATATTGATATACTGGCAAAGCTGGAAAAACTGAAATAATATAAGGGTAAATGAAACAGGCTTATCAAAAGTTTTGTAAATTTTCATGTCCAAAAATTTTAAACAAATGAAAGAAACAGAAAGAAAGGAAGACAATAAGGTAATAAAGGTAAGTGATGATGTGAGCTGGATAGGGATACTTGATTATGATATCGTTACTTTCGATATTGTTATGGAAACAGAGTACGGTACCAGCTATAATTCCTATTTTATCAATGCAGAGAAGAAAGCCATAATAGAAACAGCCAAGGAGAAGTTTGCCGGCACATATATTGATAAAATAAAGCAGCTGGCTGATCCCTCTGAGATAGAATATATCATTTTCAATCATACTGAGCCCGACCATTCGGGATCATTGAAACACGTGCTGCAACTGGCCCCGGAGGCTACGGTTGTGGGCAGCGGCAATGCTATACGGTACCTGAACGATATGGTCGACATACCTTTTAAAAGCCAGGTGGTGAAAGACGGTGATACGCTTGATCTAGGGAATAAGACCCTAAGGTTTATTTCAGCCCCCAACCTGCACTGGCCTGACACAATGTACAGCTATCTCGAGGAAGATAAGCTTCTGTTTACCTGTGACTCTTTCGGGGCACATTATTGTGATGACAGGATCTTTGATGATAAGGTTGGTGATTTTGATGATGCTTTTAAGTATTATTTTGATGTTATACTTAAGCCTTACAGCCGCTTTATGCTGAAGGCCATTGAAAAGATACGGCCTCTTGAGATTAATGCCATATGCACAGGACATGGCGCGGTACTCAGAAAAGAGTGGAAAAAGTATGTTGACCTGAGTGAGAAATATGCCCGCGAGTATCTCGAGCTCACAATAGGGGAAAGACAGAAAAGAGTTCTGATAACCTATGTATCTGCTTACGGCTATACAAGAGAGATGGCAGAAGCCATTGCCATGGGTATAGAGAGCCATGGTAACACGGGGGTTAAATTGCTCGATATTGAACATATATCTATGGGAGATATTGAAGCAGAGATTGTCAAATCGGACGGACTGCTGGTTGGCTCGCCCACCATAAATCAGAATACACTTGTGCAGGTATATAAGCTCTTTGCTGTAATAAACCCGCTAAGGGATAAGAATAAGCTGGCAGCTTCATTCGGCTCATATGGATGGAGCGGCGAGGCCGCCGGGATTATTGCCGCCAACCTGAAAAGTCTTAAGCTCAAGGTGATGGATGAGAATGCTGCTTTTAAGTTCAGGCCGGAGGAAGAGAAGAGGACGGAGCTGGTGGCTTTCGGAAACCGTTTTGCCAAAGAACTGGCATCCTGAGATAACTGTCCATAAATTGGGTGTATTTCCAAAATATCTTAAATTTGAATTCTGTTATGGACTGTGACATAAAGCTGTCTTTATTCCTTTGCAGCTCTGCCGATAATGTTGATTTGTATTTTTAATATGAGCGTAATAAAAAATACCGCCGGCAATATTTTCCGTTTCTACAGGGACGGCTTCAGAACCATACCAGGCTGGGGGAGGAAGCTGTGGCTGGTAATTATCATCAAGCTCTTCCTTATGTTTGCTGTCCTTAAGGTGTTTTTCTTTCCCGATCTGCTGAAAAAAAATTTTGACAGCGACAGGGAAAGAGGCGAGCATGTCTTAAAAGAATTATTAATTAAAACAGATACAGATGATTGATAATATCGATCTATCCCTTGTTGACTGGTCAAGGGCCCAGTTTGCACTTACAGCCATATATCACTGGCTCTTTGTTCCTTTAACACTGGGCCTGTCCTTTATCCTGGTGATAATGGAAACAAAATATGTGCGGACAGGCTCGGAGAAATGGAAAAAGACAACAAAGTTCTGGATGAAATTATTCGGGATCAATTTTGCCATTGGTGTAGCAACCGGACTGATACTGGAGTTTCAGTTCGGCACTAACTGGTCCAATTATTCCTGGTTTGTAGGGGATATATTCGGGGCCCCGCTGGCCGTGGAAGGGATGATGGCCTTTTTCCTGGAGTCCACCTTTATTGCCGTTATGTTCTTTGGCTGGGATAAGGTAAGCAAGCGTTTCCACCTGGTGTCAACATGGCTGGTAGCTATAGGGGCCAACCTGTCGGCTTTATGGATACTGGTGGCCAATGCCTGGATGGAGAACCCTGTGGGTATGATCTTTAACCCGGATACAGCACGTAATGAGATGATGAACTTCTGGGAAGTATTGTTTAACCCGGTGGCTATTGATAAATTCTTCCATACCATAAGTTCGGGTTTTGTGCTGGCATCACTGTTTGTGACAGGTATCAGCGCATGGTTTCTTATACGTAACCGTGAAAAGGAAATGGCTCTTAAGAGCATGAAGGTGGCAGCTGTGTTCGGTGCCTTTTCATCACTGCTGCTGATATACACAGGCGACACATCATCACGTACAATAGCCGATGTTCAGCCTGTGAAGTTTGCTGCCATGGAGTCGCTGTACGAGGGACAGACCCAGGCCGGCCTGACAGTATTCGGAATACTTTCTGCCGTGGAGGAGAAGGATGGCTTTGTTGAAAGGGAGATACTTGCACAGATTGAGATACCCGGCTTTTTGTCCGTTATGACTCACGGCGATAAGGATGGGTATGTACCCGGACTCAAAGACCTGGTGTACGGTAATGAGGAATATGGCATAATGCCGGCCGCGGAAAAGATGGAAAGGGGTAAGCATGCAAGGAAGGTGCTGCTTGATTACAGGGAGGCCAGGGAGATGGATAATACCCTGGTGGCAGACAGCCTCGGGACATTGTTTGCAAGCGAGGATTTCCAGGAGGACTATTTCAGGTATTTTGGATATTCATATCTCAACCGCCCCTCGGATATCCTCCCCAATGTGCCCCTGATCTTCTATACTTTTCACCTTATGGTGGCCCTCGGGTTCCTGTTCCTGCTGCTACAGGTACTGACATGGTACTGGTCCTGGAGGGGGACACTGGGCGGAAAAAAATGGTTTCACTGGGTACTGTTGTTTAGCATACCACTGCCATACCTGGCCTCTGTGCAGGGATGGCTGGTAACGGAAATGGGACGCCAGCCATGGGTTATACAGGACCTCATGCCCGTAGGCATAGCGGTATCCAGCATCAGCACCTCAACAGTACAAACAACGTTCTGGTTATTCGCCGCACTTTTTACCGCCCTTCTTATAGCGGAGATATCCATAATGACCAGGCAAATAAAAAACGGACCTAAAATAGAGGAGGAATAATTATGATTATGCTTTTGTCACATGCCTTTCTTCAGGAATACTGGTGGTTTATTATCTCCCTTCTTGGCAGCCTGCTGGTATTTCTTATGTTTGTTCAGGGCGGGCAGTCTTTTATTTTTACCCTGGCCGGAACTGAAAATCAAAAAACAATGATAATAAACGCCATGGGACGCAAATGGGAGTTTACCTTTACCACCCTTGTCACCTTTGGCGGAACATTTTTTGCCTCTTTCCCCCTGTTCTACGCTACCAGCTTCGGGGGTGCCTACTGGTTATGGATGCTTATTCTGTTCAGCTTCATAATACAGGCTATTGCCTATGAATTTCGTAGCAAGCCTTCCAATGTATTGGGCAAAAGAACATTTGAGGTGTTTCTACTGATAAATGGCACCCTTTCTCCCTTCTTAATAGGTATTGCCGTTGCAAGCTTCTTTACGGGAGCAAATTTTCACCTTAACGAGATGAATAATGCCAGCTGGGATACCCCCTGGCATGGACTGGAAGCATTGCTGAATATAAGGAATATAGCACTTGGTGTTACTGTCCTTTTTCTTGCACGCCTGCTGGGACTGATGTATATAATCAATACAATTAATGATGATGCCCTCACCGGCGCAGCAAGAAAGAAAGTCATTGCCAACACTATACCATTTTTGGCCGGATTCCTGTATTTTGTTATCAGCCTGCTCTTATCAGAAGGGTTTGCCCTTGACCCGGAAAAAGGAACCATATTTATGGAGAAAAGTAAATACCTGCATAATTTCCTGGATATGCCGGCGGTATTCATTGCTTTTCTTTCCGGTACGGCGCTGGTGCTGTTTGGCCTCTACCGCATGGTCTTTACAGTGAAAACTGACCCGGTATGGTTTGCGGGTCCGGGAACTATACTGGTTGTGCTGTCATTATTCCTTATAGCTGGTTATAATAATACTTCTTTCTATCCTTCAGTTGTCAGTCTGCAGGATTCGCTGACCATCAGAAATGCTTCATCAAGTCACTTTACACTGAAAACCTTGTTTTATATATCCTTCATTATTCCTTTTGTGGCAGCATATATATGGTATGCCTGGAGGGCTATCAACAGGAGCAGGATAGATGAGAAGGAGATAAGCGGTGAGGGGCATAAGTATTAGCATAAAGAAACGGGATGGGGATATATTCACTTGATAATTGGTTTGATGAGCCGGCAGGCCGGCCTTTTAATATAGCAGGACCCTGCAGTGCTGAATCGGAGGAGCAGGTGCTGGAAACAGCCCGTTTAATAAGCGGTGAATGCCGTCCGGCACTGTTCAGGTCAGGCCTGTGGAAACCCCGTACACGTCCTGATACCTTCAGCGGAGTAGGATCAAAAGGTCTTAAATGGCTGATGAAGGTGAAAGAACAGACGGGTATGAGGGTGACAGTGGAAGCAGCCAGCACCAGGCATGTTGAACTTTGCCTGAGAGCAGGTATCGATGCCCTGTGGCTTGGAGCCCGCACAGTGTCAAACCCTTTTTCAGTGCAGGAAATAGCAGAATCATTAAGGGGAGTGGATATCCCTGTGCTTGTGAAAAACCCGCTGAACCCTGATATTGACCTCTGGATAGGAGCACTTGAGAGAATCAATAATGCAGGTATAAATAAACTGGCCGCCGTGCATCGCGGATTCTCCCCGTATGAGAAAACCAGGTACCGGAACATGCCCAAATGGGAAATACCTGTTGAACTGAGGCGCAGGATAAAGGATATACCCATTATATGCGATCCCAGTCATATATCAGGTGATGTCAGGCTGGTGCCTGAGCTGGCGCAGAAGGCAATGGATCTGAATATGGACGGACTGATGGTAGAAGTGCACAGACAACCTTCATTGGCCCTGAGTGATGGTGTCCAGCAATTGTCTCCCGCCGGCTACTGTGATATGATGAAAAATCTGGTTGTCAGGCGCTCACAACCTGAAGACCCGGGATTCCTTGATTACCTGGAAGAGCTGCGCAACCAGGTCGATTCAGTTGATCAGCAGCTGGTAGACCTGCTGGCAAGACGCCTCGAGATAATTGATCTTATAGGTGAATATAAATCTCGTAATAATGTGGCGGTACTGCAGATGGACCGGTGGCTTCAGATACTTAAAACACGGCTGAGGCAGGCCGGGTTATCCGGACTGGACCGTAGCTTTACGGAAAAGTATCTCAAGCTGCTGCACCAGGAGTCAATACGCAGGCAAACGGAGATTATGCGTAAGATGAAGGAGGAAAAAGACGGGTCAGGTGATAAGGGCCCAGATAAGTGATACGAAGATATAAAGTATTATTACCAGGGGCAGGGAGGCAAATCCAGCTCCTGCCACCAGCAGAACCGTAGAACCCAGGAAGACTATCCTTAATTCATTACCCTTGAACCTGAAATGCCTGAACTTAAATGAGAACATGGGTATGTCCGTAACCATAAGCACTGCAAAGAGCAGGGTGAGGAATGAGAGAACAAACCTCGAATCAAGAAGGCCCTCAATAAGCTGGCTGCTGCCATATTCACCCGCAAAGACAAGGGAGATAATAAAGAAAGCAGTGCCCGGTGTGGGCAGTCCCCTGAAATGATCACTCTGAGCCCTGTCAATATTAAACTTTGCCAGGCGCAATCCTGAAAAGACAGGGATAAGAACAGGGATGTACTGCATGTATTCTGCAATATTATCTGCACCACCTGCAGAAAGGATAAGACTGTACATCATGAGACCCGGTGCCACACCAAAGCTGACCATGTCAGCCAGACTGTCGAGCTGAACGCCTATCTCTGAATATGCATTTAACAGCCGGGCAGCAAGACCGTCGCAGAAATCAAAGAGCAGGGATGCAGCAATAAACCAGACTGCAGGAACAAGATGCCCTTTCATAATCATGATGATGGCAATAAAGCCTGAAGCCAGGTTGAGCAAAGTAAGAAAGTTGGGTATCTGCTTCTTCATTTCCCCGAAAAATGCTATTATAATTGTAAAATTAAGATAAATTTTATCAATATTCCCAATTTATATATTTTTACACATATGTTAAACCAGAGTAATGGAACATTTACAGAATATTAAGATAGCGGTCGATTTTGACGGCACAATTGTTGAGCATGAATATCCCGCTATAGGAAAGGATAAGCAGTTTGCCTTTGAAACACTGAGGGAGCTGCAGAAACACGGTGCACTCCTTATCCTATGGACCTTCAGGGCTGGTCCCGAGCTGGATGAGGCTGTTGAGTATTGCAGTAAGAAAGGGATAGAGTTTTATGCCGTAAACAAGAATTACCCGGAAGAGGTATACGATGAGTCGATAAGCCGTAAGATAAATGCTGATATATATATCGATGATAAGAACATTGGTGGATTCCCGGGCTGGAGCAGTATATGGCAGCAGCTGAGCCTGTATGATGAAAGGGAAAAGGAGGCGGAGAAAAGGCTGAGCCGCAGGAGGCCTGTTTTAAAGAGACTGTTCGGCAGGGGTAACAAAAACAAAGGACAGTGAAAGTTGTAAATCAAAGTGTTATGAGGTTTTTTTATATTATCCAGTCTTTAATATTATTATTTGCTGTATCATGCAATGGTTCGTCTGAATCCTCAGATTCCCGGGAACAAAACCGCGACCAGACCGGAAAAAGTCAAAAAGTGCCGACTGCCAGCCTTGTGGACATCAGTGAGCCTGCTGACGGGGCCAGGTTCAGCTCGGGCGAAGAAATTAAACTGGTGCTTGGGCTTCGCGGCGAGCTTATGCCCGACTCCGTTAAAGTATATTTCGATGGTACAGCCCTGGCAACACTTAAGGACGGGGTGCTTGAATATACATTGGAAACAGCATCGGCGCCACTGGGCAGGATACCCCTTAAGGTGATGGCCTGGAAGGATGATAAAAGAGCCCAGGTGCTTACTCATTTTATAACCATTATTTCCGATATCGAGCCTGAACTCTACGGTTACAGGATTATAAATATGTATCCTCATGACAGGAAAGCCTATACACAGGGCCTTATTTATAAAGATGGTTTTTTCTATGAGAGCACGGGCGGTGAAGGTGAGTCGACTCTGAGGAAGGTGGAAGTGGAAACAGGCAGGGTGCTTAAGGTGCATAACCTGGAAAGGAAGTTCTTTGCCGAGGGACTGGCTGAATATGATGGCCGGCTGTTCCAGCTTACATGGAAAAATAATGTGGGATTTGTTTATGATATGCAAAGTTTTGAGGAGATTAAACGGATACATTATACCACGCAGGGATGGGGACTGGCATCTAAAGGGGAAGAGCTGGTAATGAGCGACGGCACTAACAAAATATATTTTATGGAGCCGGAATACTTTACCGTTCTGTCTGCAATAGAGGTTTATGATAATAAAGAACATGTATGGCAGCTTAATGAGCTTGAGTATATCAGGGGTG
>JAWLFR010000003.1:0-69931 GCA_041685495.1 Bacteroidales bacterium | reverse complement strand
TGTTCCTTCGCGTATGCATCCGGGTGAATTTTATGCCCTGCCGCAGTCGCCCCAGACATTCAAGCAGCTGCTTATGGTTTCAGGCTTTGATAAATATTTTCAGATAGTAAAATGCTTCAGGGATGAGGACCTGCGGGCCGACAGGCAGCCGGAGTTTACACAGATAGACTGTGAGATGTCCTTTGTGGAGCAGGATGATGTGCTGAATACTTTTGAGGGACTGGCAATGCATCTCTTCAGGGAGATAAAAGATATTGACATAAAAGGTAGCTTTATCCGCATGCCTTATGATCAGGCCATATCTGAATATGGCACGGATAAGCCAGATCTGAGATTCGGCATGACCATCAGGGAACTGACGGGGACGGCAAAAGGCAGTGGATTTAAGGTCTTTGATGAATCAGAATATATTGGTGGCATTATTGCTCCTTCCTGTGCCGCTTATTCGAGAAAGGAGCTTGACGGCCTGACGGATTTTGTAAGGAAGCCCCAGGTGGGGGCAAAGGGATTGATATATGTTAAGTATAATGATGACGGCTCATTAAAGTCATCTGTGGATAAGTTTTTCAGCCAGGAAGACCTGAAAAAGTGGGTTGATGTGATGGATGCTCATCCGGGCGACCTTATGCTTGTACTGGCAGGTGAACGTATGCATACCCTTGCAGCATTATCGGAGCTGCGTCTTGAGATGGGTAGCAGGCTGGACTTACGTGATCCTGAAAAATTCACCCCCCTGTGGGTTGTGGATTTTCCCCTGCTGGAATGGGATGAGGAGACAAAGAGGTACTATGCCATGCATCATCCATTTACTTCACCAAAAGCAGAGGATCTTGACTTACTGGAATCAGCGCCTGGCAGGGTGAGGGCCAATGCTTATGACCTTGTGATAAATGGTGTTGAGATAGGAGGGGGGTCAATAAGGATACATAACTCAGAGATACAGGAGCGGATGTTCAGGGTGCTGGGATTTACTGATGAAGAGGCACGCAGTCAGTTTGGTTTCCTTATGGACGCTTTCAGGTACGGGGCTCCGCCGCATGGAGGTGTGGCTTTTGGTTTTGACCGTCTGGTGTCGCTGTTTGCCGGATCAGAAACAATAAGGGATTTTATTGCCTTCCCCAAGAATAATGCCGGCAGGGATATAATGATTGATTCCCCTTCCGGGATATCTGAGAAGCAGTTGAAAGAGCTTGGCCTTAATATTATGAAAAAAGGGATATAAACTTATATCCCCTTCCTGTTATTTTCAGTTTGCCGGTTAAAAAGCATATCCGAAACTAAAACCGAAGGCAACGGATGCGGAAGCCTTGTCTTGAAAAGGCACATCGAAAACTTCTTCAGAGTTTCCTTCAGGTGTCCATTTACTGCTTTTTACACCAAGACCCGTAAAGATATCAAGGGCAAACCCGCCACTGCTTATCAGCTGGTAGCCTATTATCCCGTTGATGTTCATCTTCGTCATATTTATCTTATTGGCAGTATTGTCTTTGCTGGCGATGGAAGCCGAAGCATAGGAAAAATGCGGACCAACATACAAGCCTTCAGGTGCTTCAATATCGCGGCTGAGGAAGAATTTATATATCAGTTGCCCCCTGAAACCGCTTGTTTTAACGCCGCTCACCTCCTCACCTTCGTTGGTTAGTTCATCAAGATTCAGAAGCAGGCTTGGCCCCAGGTATGAAGTCCCAAGTGTAATGGATTGTTTGGGCATTGTTTTGGCTTCAAAAAGAATCTTATACTCTCCTGTAACAGGAATAACAGTAACCCAGAACGGACCCCCGAGGGCAGCAAGCGGGTTTGTTTTAATCGCAAATCTATATGAGTCATCTTCAGTCTGAGCCATTATTGCTGAAGCACCCAGCATGGCAATAATGATCATTAATAATATTTTTCTGATTGCTTTCATGGTTTTTGTAAATTGATTATTTAATATATTCAACAGTACTTAACAAAATTACTAATTATTATGTACATTGTCGGTTTGGATTTTGTTTTTTGTAAACAATTTAATACTGATGCTTAACAAAATAACAATTTACTCCCGCGTTAAAAGATGAGTTTTTCGGACAAGCGGTGATCCGATAAGAGTTGCCGCTGTGCAATCTGTAATTTTTACCTGTACATAATCGCCCGCTTTATAATTACCTTTCGGAAATACAACTACTTTGTTACGGGAGGTTCTTCCGGAAAGGTCAGCCCTGGATTTTTTTGAGAAACCTTCTGCCAGTACCTCCTGCACGCTGTCAATATCCTTTTTATTGCTGCCAGCGGATAATTGGTTCTGTAATTTAATTATCTCGTTCAGTCGCCGCGTCTTCACCTCATCAGCCACATCATCAGTATACTTTCTTGCGGCCCGTGTTCCGGGTCTTTCGTTATATTTAAACATATAGGCAAAATCATATTCCACCCATTTCATAAGCTCCAGTGTTGCCTTGTGATCCTCTTCCGTTTCAGAGCAGAAGCCTGTAATGATATCGGTGGAGACAGAGCACCCGGGCAGTATTTCTCTTATTGACCTTATCCTGTCCATATACCATTCCCTGTCATATTTCCTGTTCATAAGAGACAGTATGCGGCTGCTGCCACTCTGTACCGGCAGGTGTATATGCCTGCATATATTATCATTGGCTGCCATTACCCGCAGCACATCATCCGACATATCCTTTGGGTGTGAGGTGGAAAAACGCACCCTCAGAAGCGGGTCAGTGGCGGCTGTCTGTTCAAGTAACTCAGCAAAGCCCATACTCCGGTCTTCTTTTTGCCACAGGTAGGAGTCTACATTCTGTCCAAGCAGTGTGACCTCCCTGTATCCCCTGTTGAACAGCTGCCTTACCTCCTCCAGTATTGTTTCAGGATCACGGCTGCGTTCAGCTCCCCTGACATAGGGCACTACACAGTAGGAACACATATTATTGCATCCCCTCATTATTGAAACGAAAGAGGATACACCATTTTTGTCCGATCTTACCGGTGATATATCAGCATATGTCTCTTCCCGGGAAAGCAGTACGTTGACCCCTTTGTGCCCCTCATACGCCGAATCTATCAGTGCGGGCAGCTCGCGGTATGCATCCGGACCAGCCACTATGTCTACCATCTTGCCTGTTTCCAGCAGCTCTCCCTTCAGTCTCTCTGCCATACATCCTATTATACCTATCAGGGCATGGGGATTTTTTCTTTTATGATGTTTAAAAAGATCAAGTCGGCCCCACACCCTTTGCTCTGCATTATCTCTTATTGAGCAGGTGTTGATAAGGATGAGCTCTGCTTCCTCCATCTTTTCTGTCAGGGTAAATCCCCTGTCGCCAAGTATTGACGCCACCACCTCGCTGTCTGCCACATTCATCTGGCAACCGTATGTTTCTATGTAATATTTCCTGCTCATTGTTTTATCGATTCTTTAGTCCCGGCTCATCATTTCCTGGTGTTTTTTAACAATGTTTCCGGCTTATAGTTTATTTATCCCTTTTTCCCGTGAATATTCCCTGGCGGGCTGGCAAAAATACAAAGACAAAAGCTAATAATAAAAACTGTGTTTCAGCAGGCAGTTTATTTTAATTGCCTGGCCATTCTTATGGATTTAACTATCGTTATTGTCAGCAGTCCGGCTGCAATAGTGAATACTACCGTTATCCCGTTTACAAGCAAGCCGTATGTTATGCCTGTCTCCGGACTCATATTAAAAAGTATGAATAATTGAAGTACAAAGAAATGCGTTGTTCCTATGCCGCCCGGACTGGGGATAGCCCATCCAATGGTACCAATAAAAAGGGCCACAAAAGCGAAATAAAGACTCAGGTTATCAGTTGATGGCAATGCCCTCAGGCAGCAATAATTCATAAGCACCATCATCAGCCATATCATCAGTGTTTGAAATGTGAAGATGCCGTAGGATTTTATCCTGAATGTCTGCTTCACTGTCAGCAGAAAATCCTTCAGGAAGATGCGTATCTTTTCCATTACCCCGAAACGTTTGAATAAATAAACCAGGATGGCGGCTGTAACCAGCAGTCCCGATATTATGAATATAAGGACCAGGTAATTTTCAGACACTGTGCTTATGATGCTGGTTTTGGCCGTCTCCAGCAGTCCGCCCAGCCTCCTGAATTCCAGCGCCATGATTATTAAAACTGCCAGAATGAGTATAAGGAGATCATAAAAACGTTCGGTAATAACGGTGCCAAAACTCCTTGACACTTTAATTCCTGATGATTTTTTCAGGGATGTACATCTGATTATCTCTCCCAGCTTTGGAGTGAAGCTGTTAATAAAAAAACCCAGTAAAAGTGAATAGGAGATATTTCCTATATCCGGATATTTACCACTGTTCCTGATTAACAGTCTCCACCTGTAGGCCCTGAAGAAAAACATTATTATAAGGAATGCAATAACCAGGAGTATCCAGCCTGTTCTGGCTGTTGACAGAAGCTCAAGTATCCTGTCAAGAGCTTGGTTCCTGAGGGTAAGGTAAAGGAAGAAACCTCCAATTATAATGCCTGTGGCAGCGTTTATAATATTTCTTCTTATTCCTGACATGCTTGCCGGGATATGTTTCCGGGAGTTAAATATAATAATAAATGCTAAACAACGTAAGGGTCTTCCCGGGTAAACAATTTCAAAGCTGTACATGTATATATGTGCTGTCAGTGCCGGATTCACTCAAGGTCCTTTCCTGTGACCCGGGTAAACAATTTTACATCCTGTCCCGGTTTTATTTCAGCCTCAGAATTACAGGCCTGTGGTCTGATATCATTTCCGGGTATTCAGGATAGCACTGATCCAGTCTGAACACCATGGTGGTATCTATACTGGCGAATAATTCATCAGTAACACATATATGGTCTATATGGCTGGGCCATGAAGGGTATGACCACCATGCCATGCTTCCCTTTGCTATGCTCATATCTGCGAAAGTATAATTGTCCGGGTCATTGACCATAGTCCAGAAAACATTTGTTTCCCGGCTGTCGCCATCAATCTCATCGTTCAGATCGCCCAGGATGATCACAGGCTCATCCGGGTAATTATCCGATATGTATTTATGCAGTGAATCAGTGGCACTCCTGCGGCGCTCTTCGTTATCGCTTCCACCGCAACACTTGAAATGGTTATTTATAAGTATAGCCTCTGTTCCCGTAGGTATATGGGTGGCATGCACTTCAAAAGGAGGGCGTGGAAAGGACCAGAAATCATCGTCAAAGATTATTTTACTTTTCGTTTCATCAATGCTCACTTCGGATACCTTATAAAGGTATGCCAGGTTCCATATTGAGTTATCAATAGGATAGTAAAGCCCTTCCCAGCCTATAAGCCTGTCAACAAGGTTATTAAAATCTTCTTCGTTACTTATCTCCTGCAGGGCAATAATATCAGCATCCATCTGCTTAACCAGGTCAGCTACTGTTTTGGCTGTCTCTTCACCATATACCGGATAAGCCCTGATATTAAAAGTGACGATTTCAAAGGTGGATCCGGTACCGCTGATGACACAATCAGAAAAATCAATTCCCTCTATCCTGTTTGACGGGGGCCTGTGGCATGATGCCGCAAAAAGAATTATTACGCCGATAACAAGGTATAATTTGTTACTGTTTTTCATACCCTCATAAGATCGTTTCATCAGGCTCATACTCATTTCATCTGAATTATTAACACTGCAAAGATGATAAAAAAACAGGAATAGTTAAAGCAATACCCGGATGACGCTGGCAAAGGGTTTATTGCCCGTCTAACCTTTATATGTTTTTCATAATCAGGACCTGGTCCGCTTATAAATGTCATAAGTATGTGTTTATAGCCGGCCTATAATCAGCTTTCTTTCCCGAAACCTCCTCCACCTGGTGTTTCCATTACGAAGATGTCGCCTGCATCTAGGTTTATATTCTGCACGGAGCCGAGATGAACAATATCACCATTCTTTTTTATTATCTTCTGGCAGCCGGGCAGTCCGTCTGTCCCGCCCGAGCATCCATAAGGGCCGCTCAGGCGCCTCTGCGTCAGGACTGACAGATTAACCGGTTCAAGGAATCTTATGACGCGCCTGACCCCGTCACCTCCCTTCCATCTGCCCTGACCTCCCGATCCTCTGCGTACAGAGAATTCTTCAAGTCTTACCGGGTATCTGTGCTCCATGATCTCCGGATCGGTAATTTTTGTGTTTGTCATATGGTGATGCACGGCATCAGCGCCCCTGAATCCTTTTCCCGCCCCGCATCCCCCGCACACGGTTTCATAATAGCCGAAATTATCATTGCCGAACAGGGTGTTGTTCATTGTGCCCTGACTGGCAGCTATAATGCCGAAAGCCTTGAGCAGGGTGTCAGTAAGGCGCTGGCTTATTTCTACGTTTCCACCCACAACGGCCGGGCATAGTTCCGGCTTATCGACAAACACAGGATTCAGCATTCCATGAGGGAGTATTATTCTGACAGGTTCCATAAGCCCGTCATTGAGGGGTATGGGCTCGTCAAGGAGCAAACGGAGAACGTAGATGGTTACGCTTTTGACTATGGCTTCCGTAGCATTCATATTTGAATCATTAACATCCGCACTGCCGGTAAAATCAATGGTGCATTTTCCTGCGTCAAGCATAATAGCTGCTTTTATCACGGAACCATCATCCAGATACTCAACAGCCCTGTATGTACCATCTGTAAATTTTGTCAGTGTGCCTTTCATTCGGGATGAGGCGTAGGACCGCAGCTGATCCATATAATCTACAACTGTCTGCCTGCCATGCCGGCTGATAAGGGTAAGTAATGCTTTGCTTCCGTTATGATTGGCGGCCAGGGATGCATTAAGGTCGGCCATATTTTCTTCTGCAGAACGGCTGGGGTAGGGATAATCAGTAAGTATTTCCCTCATACCATCCCGGTTGAGCACTCCTTTTTTGACAAGGTAGAAAGGGCTTATTACAACCCCTTCTTCCTGCAGGCTGGCTGCACCGGGAGGCATGGAACCCGGACTGATACCTCCTATCTCGCTGTGATGGGCCCTGTTTACCACGAAGCCAACACGTTCACCTTTATAATAGACCGGGCTCACCATGGTAACATCAGGAAGGTGTGATCCACCGTATTTCGGGTGATTGGTAACGATTGTATCACCTTCTTCGAAGCTGAAATGTTTTAACAACTCTCTTACACATACGCCCAGCCCGCCAAGGTGTACTGGTATATGAGGTGCGTTGGCCACCAGCCTGCCTTCGGCATCCAGCAGGGCGCATGAAAAATCGAGTCGCTCTTTAATGTTTACCGAAAGGGCCGTGCGTTGCAGTAGTGCACCCATGTTTTCTGCTATTGACATAAAGCGCTTGCTAAATAATTCCAGCTCTGTCTCCTGTGCCCCGGGATCTTTTTTCACACTCTTTTTTTGCCGGCGGCTTAGAATAGCTGTACCGGCCTGATCAATTTTCAGGTGCCAGCCTTTTTTCAGCCATGTTGTTGCAAAATGGTCTGTAAGCAGTGCAGTGCCCTCAAAACAATCGCCCGGTCCCAGTGAATCGAATGTGAATACAGGTGTTCTGTCATTAACCATATGTGAGGGTTCCGGTTTATGGCTGCCTGTTACGGGCTGCTCATCCATACTGTCCTCTTCATGTACCCTTACAATGGCCCTGATGGATTCCACTTCTATGCTGCGCCCGCTGACACTGTGCCCGTATGTGTCTTTATACAGGCTGCGAAAGTCACCGGCAAGACTTTCTGTATTGGTGCAGGGTATTTCCAGGCAGCTGTCCTGGCCCCTGTAGCGCATAAAAGCCAGTTTGCGGTGGGTTTTTATCTTTTCAGCCGGGAACCCTTCTTCAAGCAGCAGTCTTGAGGCCTCAGCTTCACAGCCGGCAAAGAGCTCGTCCAGACTATCCTTTACCTGGTCCAGGTCTTTCAGTATCTGTTTGACGGAGAAGCGTTCCACCGCAGCATTACCTATACCATAAGCACTCAGCAGACCTGCATCCCCGGGCAGTAAGACAGTGCCAATATCCAGGATATCTGCAATATCACATGCATGCAGGCCTCCGGCGCCGCCGAATGCTACCATTGCAAAGTCGGAAGGCTTATATCCCCTTGCAAGTGATATCTTCCTTATAGCCCCGGCCATTAGCTCATTGGCTATGTCTGCAAAACCCTGAAGAATATCCCTGGGCTTTCTTTCTTTACCTGTCTTCTCTTTTATCTCCCTTACCAGTTTATCAAGGCACCCTTTTGCATGCGATATAAATACAGGTATACCAAACTGACGCGTATCAAGCCGGCCAAGCAGCAGGTTAACATCTGTAAGGGTCAGAGGTCCACCCGCTCCATAGCATGCTGGTCCGGGCCAGGCACCGGCACTTTCCGGGCCAACGAACAGCTTATACCCGTCGAAGCCGCAGACAGAACCGCCTCCGGCTGCCACTGTTTCAATGGCAATGGCAGGACTGTTGATACGGGCATCACCCACCTCCAGCTCATACCTGTAATCAAAGGATCCGTCAACGCGTGAAACATCGGTGCTGGTGCCGCCCATATCAAATGTTATAAGTTTCCTGTAACCCGACTTTTCTCCTATGGCCAGTGCACCTGCCACACCTCCGGCCGGGCCGCTGAGCAGGCTGTCTTTTGGAAGGAAATGTCCTGCCTGCACCAGTCCGCCCGCACTGGTCATAACCTGGAACTGGCTGTTGCCTGTATATTTTTTTATGCCTTTGACATATTTATTGATGACAGGTGCAAGGTATGCGTTAACAACCGTTGTATCTGCGCGGTTCTGGATTTTTATCAGAGGGGATATATTATGTGAAGCCGAGATATATTCTATGCCCAGGGCCTTTAATTCATTTACTACAAGGTTCTCATGTGCCGGGTTAATGAAGCTGTTCATAAGGCAGATGGCAACTGATTCATATGAAGCGGCCTCTTCTTTTTGTAGCATGGCGCGGAGCCTGTCAATATCCGGTGCATGTAATACCCTGCCGTCTGCATCAATACGCTCATCCAGCTCAATAACATGGCTGTACAGCATGGATCGTTTTTTTACGTTCAGGGCAAATATGTCGGGTCGCGACTGCTTGCCTATCTCCAGCAGGTCGGAAAAGCCGGTTGTTGTTATAAATAATGTCCTTGCTCCTTTTCTCTCCAGTAAAGCATTTGTTCCGGTGGTAGACCCCAGTTTCAGGGTTAAAGGCGGGAATTTTTCGTCCAGACCTGTTTCAGTCAGCAGGCGTATCCCCAGTATGGGCGCTTCTTCATTCGATGTGATCTCAAAATTGCTGTTCTTTTCAGGCATCTCAGGCAGCGGTCTGCTCAGTATGATGCGGGATGATTCAATATCATAGCTTTCGACCAAAACACCTGAATATGATCCGGGTATTATACGGAAAGAGAAGCCCCTGACAAGGTCGCGTGGCAGCTTCCATGATTCTTTTATAATAAACTCCACAGGTGAAACAATATCTGTTATGCTGCCTCTCAGGCTGCTGTTGCTCAACACCTTGAGACGTTTGCGCCTGCCGCCGCCGTCAATGCCTATACAATCTGTGAAGGTGCCGCCGGTATCTACAAATATTTTATACTCTTCCTTATGCATTTTTCATCCTGTTATTATTATCCTGATTGTTATACATCTGCCTGCCGGCCAGTCCCACCATTACTACCAGGGCCAGTGAGAAGCATACTATTATTATCTGAACAGGCATTGTGACGGGCGATCCCTCACTTACCAGGTTGATTACGGCCTTCACGGCGCTGTTAAGTCCTATGATTAAGGTTATGAAGATTACTGCCAGCATCAGGAAGCTGGAAATCCTGACCGGCAGGGATCTTTTCTGTATGCTTTTGCGTATTATTATGAACAGGAAGATGCTTATAAATGGCAGAAGAAATCCGTTCAGTGCCTGGGCAATTATTATAGCCGGAACAGGCCTGAAATTAAGTGATGCAAAGATCACTCCGGCAAGCAGTACACTTAACCATCCCGACCGGAACCGCCAGCTTCCGGCTTTCCATTTTTCCGGGTATGGCTGACCGAAAAGGCTGCGCAGTGTAATGGCGGCAGCCAGGGGTGCGGTGACTGCGGAGGTGAATCCTGCAGCAAACAGGCCGAAGCCGAGCAGGTACTTGCCGGCAGGGCCTATGCCCGTTTCCAGAACAGCGGCCAGGCTGTCAAAAGAGAATATACCATCAACGGCGGAACCCACAATAAGCACCGCCATGGAAAATATACCACCAAGGATAATGGCGGTGCCAAGGCCAAAGCGCATTTCTTTTAATGACTGTCCGGATGAAGAGAGGCCGGAGCCCAGAAAGAGGTTATAGGGAACGATGGTGGTGCCTATAAGTGCAAGCACCAGCATTCCTGCTTCCGGGCCGGGGAAAGAAGGGATAAAAGTGCCCCTTACAATATTCGTGAATGAAGGTCTGACCATGATGGCGGTTAAAAGGAAAGATATACCCATTATAACTACCAGTATACCGAGTATTGTTGAAACTTTTTTCAGCGAGGGAATGCTCAGCAGTATAGCTGCAGACACACCTGTTGCCAGTACAAGTATCCAGGCCGGGATATCAAATACCAGCTGCAGTCCGGCTACCGCCCCCATAAGGTTTCCCATTTCGTACGCTGCGGTGCCGACAAGTATAGCTCCGAGCACAAGTATCAGAACAGGTGTTCCGGAGGAGCGGGTTCCGAAATAGCCGGCTATGGACTGTCCCAGGTTCTTTCCTGTGATAATACTTATCCTTGAGGCCGCTTCCTGTAATACCAGGCAGGCTGCTGTGGAAAACAGAAGGGCCCACAGAAGATCTGTTCCATAGGCAGAGCCACTGCGAGCGGCAGTTGTTATGGTACCCGGACCGATAAATGCTGCTGATATCACCGACCAGAATAATATGTTGAGAATACGTTTTTTGGCAGACATGGTGAGTGATATTAGAGGCTGAAGCCTTATTACTTATTCCGGTTCATTTATTATGTTTTGAGAAGATATGAGCCAGCTGTACCCTGTTTCTCACATTTACTTTTCTGAAAATAATATATGTATGGTCTTTTACCGTCTGAACTGAGATGAACAGTTCATCGGCTATCTCCTGGTTTGTCTTTCCCTTGCATATCCCGCTTATAATTTCCCGTTCCCTTTTTGATATGCCGTATTTCTGGTACAGGTTTTCCAGCGGGTCTGTGATATGGTTGAATTCATCCGCATTTTTTCCAAGGTATGCCTTCATCAGGAATACAAGCACAAGGTCCGATCCGAAATACAGAAGCAGGAAATATGGTCCTGCCAGGATATTGCGGAAAGCAAAATGCAATGCAAAAGCACTCAGCAGTGCCAGTCCGGCTGTGATAAATCCGAAACGTACCAGCAGTATCCTCTTATCTTTATTATTGCAGCGCATTGCCGAGGATACCAGCAGCACCATCACATATATTTTGACGGCCAAATCAAGGCTGTAAAATACAATTCTTACCAGCAGGTTCAGTTCAGCACTGCTGAATGTGGTGCTGCCAGGCAGGTACCTGATAACAAAGCCGTAAACAAGGAAAGATGCAGTGGCTATAACAAAGAATACTATAGAGACAGACTGTTGCAGCTTTCTCTTAATAAGCTCATGTGATGTTTTTATTAAAAGGTACCATGCTGCTATAATAAAAGGCACCCCAAAAAAGGGTATAATAATGGCAATGGATTCTATTTCCGCATTTTTTATGTCATACTTAAGTAGGATATCACGGACC
Source organism: Bacteroidales bacterium (assembly GCA_041685495.1). Lineage (GTDB taxonomy): Bacteria > Bacteroidota > Bacteroidia > Bacteroidales > VadinHA17 > UBA9300. The sequence continues at coordinate 58,213 of JAWLFR010000003.1, read as the reverse complement.
GCAATGCCACCCAGGATACCGTAGATGCCGAAAAAAAAATGAAGCAGTTTATAATAGAAAAAGCTATGCAGGTAGTCAATACGGTATATTTTTCTGAGTCGCGACAGGATTACCAGGCTGTACGCCCCGCCTGATACAGAGATAATAATTACAAGTATTACAGCCAGCCTGATCATCGGATGTTAATTTAATACAAATGAAAGAAAATACTTGATTTATGACAAGAGATTTATTTATATGCTTTCCCAACTATAGCAGGATAAACGATAAATCCTACTTTCGGCGGATTGATTCCGGTTGTTTTCCATGATTATATTAGCAGCTGTAATCAAAATATAAATTATCATGGAAAGAATAGAAAACATAACACCGGGTGCAGGTTCTGCATATCGTCATGGATGGCGGGTAATGTCTGATAAATTCATATCATTATTCCTTGTCATTATGATCATAATTGTTGCAAGCATACCTGTAGCCAGCTTTTTCAGTATTTCTGAAATGAACCTGAGGCATGATGCACTTATAGCGCTGGCTGTTCTGTCAGCGCAGGTATTCGGTTTTGCATATTCATTATTTGTTTTATCGCCGCTGGAATATGGTTCAAAGTTTGTTTACCTCAAGGCAGCACGCAAGGATGATTTTGAAGTAAAAGATATGTTTGATGTGTTTAAAAATTACCTGAATGTTGTGCTGGCATCACTTCTGACAGGCGCCATCATAGCATTCGGGATCTTCTTCCTTATTATACCGGGCATTGTTTTTGCGTGCCGCCTGGTATTTGTCCCCTACCTGGTAATGGATAAGAAACTTGACCCTGTAAAGGCTGTTGAGGAGAGCTGGAGGTTAACAAAGGGTCACGGGTGGCGCATCTTCTGGATGGGAATAATGGCCTTCTTTATTTTTATTGGCGGCCTTATTGTTCTTTTCTTTGGTGTCTTTATTGCCGCTATGTGGGTAAAGGCCACTTTTGCCTCGTTTTACCAGGCAGTACTCGTTGAGAAAGGAGAATATATCATTCCCAATGGCGACAGGTAAATTATTCCGACCCATCAGGCAGGTAAATTTTCCCCTCCCGGTGGTTAATGGTGAGTGATTTTAAGCGATCCATCAGGCAGGGATAATATATCAAATTTGTTGACCCACCATTTTGTTTTGAAGACACCGGTTGAGAAACCGGTGTTTTTCGTATTTTTGCAATTGAACTGAGCGCAGGCAGCTTACAGGCAGTACTACTGTAAGTAAGCAGCTGTATTCGTTCTCGGGCTTTATAATTAACTAGTATACAGATAATTATAAAATTGTAAACGAGTGATAAATGGATTAATAAGATAATTATGTCAGGACATAGCAAATGGTCGACCATCAAAAGAAAAAAGGGTGCCAATGATGCTAAAAGAGGCAAAATGTTCACCCGCTTGATTAAGGAAATTACAGTAGCCGCAAGAGAAGGAGGGCCTGATCCGGAGACTAATCCGGCTCTTCGTCTGGCAGTGCAGAATGCAAAAGGTGCCAATATGCCCAAGGATAACATAGAAAGGGCAATAAAGAAGGCCAGCGGTGATGATGCTGCAAAGTACGAGGAGATAACTTTTGAAGGATATGCACCTAACGGGATAGCCGTGTTTGTGGAATGTCTTTCGGATAATAATAACCGTACTGTTGCCAGCGTGAGGTCAATATTTAACAGGCACGGAGGCAACCTTGGAACTAATGGTTCCCTCAGCTTCCTTTTCGAGAGAAAAGGGATCTTTACTGTCAGGAAAAATGATGAAATTGATATGGATGAGTTTGAGCTGGAATTAATAGACGGGGGTGCTGAAGAAATTGAGGCAGATGATGATATGATAACAGTGAGCTGTGCCATTGAAGATTTTGGAAACCTTAACAGGAAGCTGGAAGAAATGGGTGTTGAGCCGGTAAGTGCCGATCTGCAGAGGGTGCCTAATGATAATAAGAGCCTGGATATTGAAAGCTCGGTGAGGGTGCTAAAACTTATTGACGCACTGGAAGAGGATGATGATGTGCAGAATGTATTTCATAACCTTGAGATGACCGATGAGCTGGCTGAAGAACTTGAAAAGCAATAAAATGCAGCATTGGCCGGTTTAATAAGTAAAAAAGACACCGATATGAAAGGATTAGCATATTTTTTAATTGCTGTTTCACTGCTTTCATGCTCAAAAAATGAAAGCGGTGATTTTATCTTTGAAAAGAACTGGAAAGATGGCCGGGCCAATGATGTGATAGTTGGTTCTGATACTATGTATATCATTGCGGGTGAGGCGGAAAACTCTCCTTTCATCATTAAGGCCAACAGCTCAGGATCAAGGGTGTTTGAGTATTTACCCGGGGGGGACGGCGCTTTTAATACACTTATAGAAGATACTTCAGCTTATTATGCGGCAGGGCATTCAGAGGGTGATATACTGGTAAGCAGGATAAACCACAAGGGGGAAGAGGAGTGGTCAGTACTGGTTGCCGTGCCGGCAGATGTTTCAAAGGCAGTGATAAGGCCTGATGGTGAGGATACATTCCTTGTCTGCGGCAGTGCAAATATTGACTCCGCCGGTGCTGCTGTTTTCGGCTTGTTTTCCATCGACAGGAGTGGTAACATTAGCGGTGAAACACTGGCTGAACCGGGTTTTAATGTTACCATCAACGATTTCGTGGTAAATGCTGCAGGAAATATTTATGCTGCCATGGCAAAAACCGTGGAAGGATCAAAGTCAAGAGCCTCTGTAGCCGAGATAACAAAATCAGGAGATATCCTGTGGGAGAATGAGCTATATAATAACAGCAGGTTTGCTGCAGCATGCCAGGCAATAAAGGTTTATGATAACGGGAATATATTTGTGACAGGAAAAACTGAGCTTAATATTGATGATAATACCCTTGAGAATTCATTTACGGCTTCACTGGACACCTATGGGGATGTTAAAATGAAGAAGTATCTTGAGAGCTCAAACTGCGGTGTTGATATTGCTTTTGATGAATTTGACAGGGCTCACATATTAAACAGGAACTGCTTTATAATAAATATTATCAGTAACATTTCAGTACAGGATGAGATGGATGAGACACTGATCAGGACTTTCGCAGTCTGTGATCCATATGCAACAGATTCATATGCCTCTGCCATGAAGATCAGCGGGGGAGGTGATTATATATTATGCGGATCACAGGCGGGTAAGGTGTATTATTCACTGCGTAAAGGGGATACTGGAAATGAGGACCTGACCGCAGGCACGGGAGAATGAATATTTTTATACCCGTGAAATGAACATAAACCAGGAGGATTGACGACATGAAAAAAGCGAATAAAAATTTGAGCATTATACTATCACGGACAGTCATGAAGCGATTTATCATACTCATAGCCATGATAAGCTTTGGCATGGGGCTGCAGGCCCAGAAGCTTGTTAAAGTGGAGGACCTTATTAATAATAATGACAGCTATGGTGCGGGCCGGCTGGAGATTAACCAGGATATACGCGTTGACTCTCTTGTCAGCAGGCATATTATCACAAACGCTAAGACAGGAGGGATAAATGGCTACAGGATACAGATATACAGGGGCTCGGGACGTAATGCCCGTGCAAAAGCAGATGAGGCCAACGCTGAATTTATCTCGTCTTTTCCGGATATGCCATCCTATCTCAAATTTGATCCTCCTAATTATTTTAAGGTTCGTGTAGGCAACTACCGCACAAAACACGATGCATATGCCGGCTTTATAATGGTTAAGGAAGAGTTCCCCAATGCTTACCTGGTAACAGAGATTATACCTTACCCAGACATTGACAAATAGATTATGAGCGACCAGATAAAACACGAGTGTGGCATAGCAATGGTCAAATTGCTTAAACCACTGGAATATTATATTGAAAAATATGGTAGCTGGGATTATGGTCTCCAGAAGATGTACCTGCTTCTGGAGAAGCAACATAACAGGGGACAGGACGGGGCAGGTATAGCCGGACTGAAAAAAGGGGTCAGGCCCGGGGAGAAATATTTTTTCAGGCAGCGGTCAATGGGCAGTAATCCCATAAAGGAGATATTCGATGCTATTTATGATGATGTGGGGAAACTTGGATTTGCGGAGGCAGGGGATGTGGCATATAAGGACCTGAGGGAAAATCTGCCATATGCCTCTGATATATTTCTTGGTCATGTCAGGTACGGCACTTTCGGGATGAACAGCATTGAAAATGTGCATCCCGTAATGAGATCCAATAACTGGAGATCCAGAAACCTGGTGCTGGCCGGCAATTTTAACCTTACAAATGTAAATGATATTTTCAGTTCACTCGTGGATATAGGCCAGCACCCTACCGATTTTTCCGATACTGTGACAGTGCTCGAGAATGTAGGTCATTTTCTTGATGATGAGGTTGAAGACCTTTTCAGGCAATACCGGAAGAAAGGTTTAAGGAAGGTGGAAATAAGTCCGCTGATAGAAAAGAATATAGAGGTAGCTTCTGTTCTACGTAAGGCAAGTAAAAAATGGGATGGAGGTTATGCGATGGCAGGAATGCTGGGGCATGGGGACACCTTTGTGGTAAGGGATCCATGGGGTATACGCCCTGTATTCTATTATACCGATGACGAGGTGCTGGTTGTTGCTTCCGAAAGGCCTGTAATACAGACCGTTTTCAACCTGAAAACAGACGAGGTGAAAGAGCTGCAGCCCGGTTATGCCGTTACCTCTAAATCAGAGGGAGGACTGCAGCTTGAGATGATACGGGAGCCCGGCGTAGAGAAAAAATGCTCCTTTGAGAGAATTTATTTTTCGCGTGGTACAGACAAGTCAATATACAGGGAAAGAAAAAGGCTGGGAGAGCAGCTCACAGGAAAGGTGCTGGAGAAGATAGATTATGACCTGGAGAATACGGTGTTTTCTTATATACCCAACACAGCCGAATCGGCATTTTACGGACTTATCAAGGGCCTTGACGACTATCTTATCGAGAATAAGATAAGGATTATCAAAGAAAGAGGAAAGGATATCCCTGATGATGAAATGGAAAAGATCCTGTCTGGTAAGCCGAGGATAGAGAAGCTGGCGGTTAAAGATGCCAAGCTAAGAACCTTTATAACGGAAGATAAGGCGCGTGATGATCTGGTGGGGCATGTTTATGATGTCACCTATGGCGTTATCAGACGGGGAATAGACAGCATGGTTGTTCTTGATGATTCCATTGTAAGGGGCACAACACTTAAGAAAAGTATCATAAGGATACTCGACAGGCTTGATCCCAGAAAAATTCTTATAGTATCTTCATCACCGCAGATCAGGTATCCTGATTGCTACGGTATCGATATGGCCAGGATGGGCGATTTTATTGCTTTCAGGGCTGTTATTGAGTTGCTGAAAGAGCGCAGAATGGATGGGAGAATAAAACAGGTATATGAGAAAGCACTGGAGGAGAATGAGAAGCCACTTGATGATATTACAAATGTGGTTAAGGCGATTTATGAGCCTTTTTCAGCAGAAGAAATTTCATCAAAGATAGCCGCTATGCTTAAGCTGCCCGTGATAAATGCTGAGCTTGAGATTATTTACCAGTCGATAGAAGGTCTGCATGAGGCATGCCCCGGACATCTTGGCGACTGGTATTTCACAGGCGATTATCCAACGCCGGGGGGTAATAAAGTGGCTAACAGGTCATTTATAAATTATGTTGAAAAAAGGAATACCAGGGCTTACTGATCGCTGATATCATAATCTGCCCTGTAAGAAGCCAGGTGCCTGTTGATCTTTTCAACGTAAATATCCTTGACGGTTATCATTATTCCTGTTTCATTAACCTGCCCGAAACTTTCGTTATGTATTGTACCGAAGGTGCGCATGGTGGGTGACAGGTTCATGTAGGCATTGATCAGGGGAGGCACCGTTTCCCCTAGCTTCCTCACTTCCTGTGACAGTTTTTTGTAGTCGTCCCTGTAATTATCGGCAGTAAAAATGCTTTCCATCAGCTCATTATCAATATCCATGGATATGTCTTCTTTAGGAACAACCAGCTTATCCGGATCACTGAAATGTTTTTTCATAAAATAAATTATCATGCGGCGGGCATGTTTATGAAAATGAGGGTACATCGTAACCTTTCCGAATAAATATTTCACGTTGGGATTTTCTATGATTATGGCACCCAGACCGTCCCAGAGGTTGTCAAGTGCATACATGCTTTTCCTGCCTTTGGCCCTTGACTGGTAATCAGGCTGTACAAATGACCTGCCCAGCTCCATAAGGTGAGGCAGGTAATTCTCAGTGAAATCATCAGAGAAATGGAAATAATCATAGGAAGCCATATCCGAAGGATCAACCTTTTTCTTCCTGTTGTCATGTATGAAATACCTGTATCCGCCTATGATATCCCTGTTCTCCGGATCCCACACTATTAACTGCTGGTGAGGGGATTTTTCCGACATATCATATTCGTCAAGATCAATCTCCTCACCTGTACCTCCTCCTGCGCCCCTGAAAGTGAGTTCGCGCAGGCGTCCTACTTCGTGCATCAGTACCGGGCTTTCATGGCTGGTAAATATATATACCTCGTTATTTCCATTATTGGTTTTTCGCAACAACCTGTCTTCCCTCAGTTCTTTTTCAATCTCCCTGGTGGCTATTGCATCAACAATTTTTTTCATGGTAATCTCTTTTGGACTGATAAAATATTTTTGAATATTTAACTGTTACGGGCGAAAAATCTGGTTCAAAAATAATAAAATTCCCGCTTATGGAACTGTTTCAGCCAGTTCATATGTTTTCCCCTTTAACCATTGTGCCCATTCATATGGTGTTTTTGACTTATCAAGTGTGTCACTGCTTATGGCTTTGCCAAAAACTATATGCAGGTCTTTGCCTCTCTGCCTGAACATCTCATCGGGCAGATACAGCATCTCAATATTTGATTTTATTCCTATTGCTTTTCTGAAATTTGAAAGATTATAGAACCAGTCTGAATTCCTGCCGGAGAAATACACAGGAATAATGTCGCGCTTATGCTTTACTGCTTTCACCACGAAGTTTTTTTGCCATTCGAGGTCCCTTATCTTTTTGTTTTTCTTCCTGGAGCATAAGCCTGCCGGGAAGTAAAGTATTTGTGAATCAGAAGCATATGCATTATCTATCCTTTTTACCGCTTCCCTTGCCTGGCTGCCATGCTTGTTGATGGGCAGAAATACACCGGACATATTCTCAATATTCATCAGGATATCATTCACCGGGAACTTAATATCATCGTAATACCTGGAAAGCTCAGCTATGAACACGGCCCCGTCAAGTCCTCCCAGGGGATGGTTTGAAACAAAAATATAACGTCCGGAAGCAGGAATGTTATGCTTGTTATGAGCCCTGTAACTGACCCCCAGGTAAGCAAGTCCTGCCTTAACAAGTTCTATATCCCTGAGGTTGCCGTATTTGGACAAAAAATCATTGAGCTCGTCTTCGTGAATGATTCGCCTCAGGTACCTGATAACAAAACCCGGTATCAGCCTGGCCAGTCCCGGGTTTTTGTCCCGGAATATCTCTTTTACATCTATCCTGGTTTGAACAGATACTTTATTCTCATCCATTATTTACCCCTCTGACAATAATAAAACCTGATGCAAATTTAGTCAAAAAATGCTAAAACCCTTTCCTTATGAGGATCAAAGTTTGAGTCTGAAAGCAGACAGTTCATAATTGAAACTGCCCGGGGTACCGGGTAAAAGTTATCAACAAAGTGGAAAAAAATGGGGTAAAGTGGAGTAAAGTGGGTATTTTTTCTTAATTTTACCTTCAAACCGTTTTTATAGTTATGGCCACATTTATTGGTGATTACAGTTGCAGGATTGATGCCAAGGGGAGGTTGATTTTCCCATCTGCCTTTAAAAAGCAGATGCATTCAGCTTCCGACGACCATTTTGTGGTAAGGCGGGATATATTTGAGCAGTGCCTGGTTTTATATACTGCCGGGGACTGGGAAGAGCAGATGGATAAGATCCGCCGCAGGATAAACCCTTATAACCGGGAGCATAATATGTTTATGCGTAACTTTTTTAAGGGTACGGCAGAACTGGTGCTTGACAGCAGCAACCGTTTATTGATACCGCGCCGCCTGCTGGAGGTGGCCGGCATTGAAAAAGATGTTATACTGGCTGGCCAGGACGGCAGGATAGAGATATGGGCAGGCGACAGGTACGATAAGATAGATATGCCTGCGGATGACTTTGCTGACCTGGCTGAAAAACTGATGGGAGGTAAACTGCCCGAAGAAGAATTATGATGGAATACCATGTCCCTGCATTGCTGAATGAGTGTATTGACGGGCTGGACATTCAGCCCGGAGGGACTTATGTGGACCTGACATTCGGAGGGGGTGGTCATTCACGCGAAATACTCAGGAGGCTTGGTAAGGGTAAGCTTATCGCTTTCGATCAGGATGAGAGTGCTGAGATGAATAAGCCGGTTGATGACCGGTTTCTGTTTATAAATCAGAACTTTCGTTTCCTTAAGAACAACCTTCTTTATCATGGTATGGATTCGGTGAATGGACTGCTTGCTGATCTTGGCGTTTCTTTCAGGCAGTTTGATGATCCGGACAGGGGATTCTCTTACAGGTATGATGCCGGCCTGGATATGCGGATGAGCCGGGGGGGCAGAAAAACGGCTGCTGATATAGTGAATAAATACCCGGTGGAAGATCTGAAAAAGCTGTTGCGCAATTACGGGGAGTTCAGGAATGCAGGAGCACTGGCATCAGCCATAGTGGCTTACAGGGAGCAGAAGGAGATAAAAAGCACAAAGGGAATGCTTGAATCAGTCAGGGCTTTTATCCCGTCAAGACAGGAGAATAAGTTCCTTTCAAGGTTATTCCAGGCTTTAAGGATTGAGCTTAACAGGGAGATAGAATTCCTTGAGGAAATGTTGCTGCAGGCAGAAGAGATGCTGGTAAGCGGCGGCAGGATAGCTGTAATATCTTATCATTCGGTTGAAGACAGGGTGGTTAAGAATTATTTCCGCAGCGGCAATTTTGAAGGGCATATAGAAAAAGATTTTTATGGCAATCCTGTTAGTCCTTTCAGGCAGGTGAATAAAAAGGTAATTACTCCTTCCGAAGAGGAGCTGGAGAGAAACAGGAGAGCGCGCAGTGCAAAATTAAGAATAGCAGAAAAGAAGTGAGATGGATAAGGATACAGTTAAAAGCAACAGCCAGGCCAGGAAAAGCAACAGCCATTCAAAGGGCGAAGGCTTTGTTAAAAGCCTTATCAGCGGGTCCCTGTTCAGCGAGAAGATAATACTGGGTAACCTGCCCTATATTTTATTACTGGCTGTACTGGGTGCCTTTTATATAGCCAACCGCTTTCATGCCGAAAAGATAATCAGGAGAACAGATATACTGCAGCAGGAAGTGAAAGAGTTAAGGGCAGAGGCAATGGCAACCAGTTCTGAACTGATGTATATCAGTAAGCAATCGGAGGTAAGTCGCCTGGTAGAAAGGCGCGGACTGGGACTGAAAGAATTGAAAAGGCCACCATATAAACTTGTTGTAAAAAAATAATTATGGCAATAAGGGATGAAATAATATGGCGTAGCGGGGTGGTATACATTGCCGTTATCATTTTGGCTACAGGCATACTGGCACGCATATTTATCATCCAGTTTGTAGAAGGTAACAGCTGGGCTGAGATGGGTGAGGAGTTTATTTACAAAACATATATGGTGCCGGCAAACAGGGGTGATATACTGTCGGATGACGGGCGCCTGCTTGCCAGCTCGGTCCCTTATTACTCGATTTATGTTGATACAAGGAGTACCGGCATGGATCAGCAGACATGGACCCAGGGTCTTGACGGACTGTCTGACGGACTGTCAAAAATAATAGGTCTTAAATCTGCAGCTTCCTGGAGGCGGGACCTTGAAGCTGCAAGGAGGAAAGGAGACAGGTATTACCTGGTAAAAAGAAGGGTAAGTCATAATACCTTAAAGGAACTGCAAAAGCTGCCGGTGTTAGAGCATGGCAGGTATAAGGGAGGATTTATTGCTGAGCCTGAAAATATAAGGGTGCGTCCGCATATGAGGCTGGCGAGCCGGACTATAGGTTACCTGACCAGGGGCGCCACCGGCAATGTTGTTGGCCTTGAAGGGGCCTATGATAATGAGCTTACAGGTGTCAGTGGAAAAGTGTTGAAGCAGCGCCTGACGGGAGGGGCATGGATGCCGGTTAATGACGAAAATTCACTTGAGCCCAGGGATGGGAACGATATACTGTCAACAATCAATATTGACCTGCAGGATGTTGCCGAAAGTGCCCTGGAGAGACAGCTGCTAAGACATAACGCACATCATGGTGTTGCGGTGCTGATGGAGGTGGAGACCGGTGATATAAAAGCCATGGCAAACCTGGAGTTAGGGGAGGATGGGCACTATTATGAATCATATAATTATGCCGTGGGTGAGAGCACAGAGCCCGGCTCAACCTTTAAGCTGGCCTCCTTTATAGCAGCCCTCGAGGATGGCCTGGTTGAACTGGATGATACTGTTGACACGGGCAACGGAACGGTCAGGTACTATGACAAGACTATAAGAGATTCAGAAGAAGGGGGCTATGGCAGGATGACGGTGAGAGAGGTGTTTGAAAAGTCGTCTAATGTGGGGACGGCAAAAATTATTTATGAGAACTATAAAAGCCGGCCCGGCGATTTTGTGGATCGCCTGTACCGTATGGGCCTGAATGAAAAGACAGGTATAGATATCCGGGGTGAAGGTAAACCACTGATAAGGTACCCGGGTGATAAATACTGGTCAGGCATATCCCTTCCCATGATGTCATACGGTTATGAAGTGCAGCTTACCCCCTTGCAGATTCTGACCTTATATAATGCAGTGGCCAATGGCGGGAGAATGATGAAACCACGTATTGTTAAACAGGTACGATATCATGGCACAACCGTTAAGGAAATAAAAACTGAGGTTCTTAATCCGGCCATATGTTCCGGGTCGACAACAGAAAAAATAAGGACCCTGCTTAAAGGAGTTGTTGAGAATGGTACAGCAATGAACCTGGATAATGATATGTACAGTATAGCAGGGAAGACCGGGACGGCCCAGATAGCCAATGATAAATACGGTTATAACCATGGGGGCAGGGTCTCTTACCAGGCTTCCTTTGTGGGCTATTTTCCGGCTGATAAGCCTGTGTACTCATGTATAGTGGTTGTCAATGCCCCTTCAAACTACATATATTACGGCAACCTGGTGGCTGGACCGGTGTTCAGGGAGATAGCAGATAAAGTATATGCCACACGGTTCTTTAATGAGCATGAGAAGCAGGAAAAGCAGGGTAAGCCTGTAATTAAAACCGGGTATGGTGATGATGCGGCATACGTCCTGGCAGATCTCGGAGTGAACCATTCCTATGACAAGACTGTCGGCTGGATAAGACCAACTACCCATCAGGATACCCTTAAGTTTAAAGAGCTGGAACTGATAGAAAACCTGGTTCCTGATGTTACAGGTATGGGACTGAAAGATGCACTGTTCCTTCTTGAGAACTCGGGGCTCAGGGTCAGGGTCAGCGGCCGGGGAAAAGTAGTGAAACAATCATTGCGTCCGGGCATAAGGATAGTACCAGGATCAGTAATAGATATTGAACTAAGAAATTGATGAAGAAACTGGCAGACATATTAGCAGGAGTAGTATATACGGCAACACTGCCCGTGGATAATATTATCATTGAAGATATAAGTTTTGATTCGCGAAAGGTAGTGGGAAACAGCCTTTTTATCGCTGTTAAAGGGACGGTGACTGATGGTCATAAGTATATTCCTGACGCCATACGGCTTGGTGCCACGGCTGTATTATGTGAGTACGTACCTGCAGATGCCAATCCAGGTGTCTGCTGGATAAAGGTAAAAGATTCATCGTATGCCCTGGGCTTATGTGCTTCTAATTTTTACGATAAGCCTTCGGAGGAACTGAAGCTTGTCGGTGTTACGGGCACAAACGGTAAAACAACAACGGTAAGCCTGCTGTATGATCTTTTTACTGCCCTGGGCTATAAGGCAGGACTTTTATCGACAGTGGTAAACAGGGTTGCAGGAAAGGAGACCAGGGCCACGCTTACAACACCCGACCCCCTCAGTATAAACAGCTTATTAAGGCAGATGTCAGATGCCGGCTGCGAGTTTGCCTTTATGGAGGTCAGCTCACATGCCATAGTGCAGAAAAGGACGGCGGGACTGAGATTCAGCATGGGCATATTTACCAATATAACACATGATCACCTTGATTACCATGGTAGTTTTGACGGATACCTGGCAGCAAAAAAAGAATTTTTTGACAGTCTGCAGGCTGATTCCATAGCGCTGGTCAACGCTGACGACCGAAATGCCGGGTTTATGCTCCAGAACTGCAGGGCGGCAAAATATACTTACTCAATGAAGACAGTGGCCGATTACAGGTGCAGGATTATTGAGCACAGGTTTGACGGGATGAATATACAGTTTGGTAATGATGAGTTATGGACTGTCTTTATCGGAGAGTTCAATGCTTATAACCTGCTGGCCGTTGCTTCTGCTGCCGACCTGCTCGGACAGGACCGGCTGGAGGCACTTGCCGGTATAAGCAGGCTTAAACCTGTGCCGGGAAGATTTGAGGTTGTAAGGTCAGATACTGGAATAACAGCAATAGTTGACTATGCCCATACACCTGATGCGCTGGAAAATGTGCTCTCAGCCATAAATAATATCAGGATACCGGGAAACAGGCTGATAACAGTTGTTGGTGCCGGGGGCGACCGCGACAGGTCAAAGCGGCCGGTAATGGCAAGGATAGCTGCTGAAAATAGTGACCGGCTTATACTGACATCCGATAATCCCAGGTCTGAAGATCCTGAAAAGATCATTGAGGATATGATGGGGGGAGTGCCGGTTGATAAGAGATCCCGGGTTCTCCGGATAACTGACAGAAGAGAAGCCATACGCAGCGCTACCATGATAGCAGCCAGGGATGATATAATACTTGTTGCCGGAAAAGGCCATGAGACATACCAGGAAGTGAAGGGGAAGAGGCATCATTTCGACGACAGGGAAGAATTAAGGAAAATGTTTATGTCAGCAAACTAAAACAGGGATAATGTTTTATTACCTATTTAAATATCTTGAGTCATTAAATATCCCAGGGGCGGGGGTGTTTGAATATATCTCTTTTCGTTCAGCTGCAGCTGTTATTACCTCGCTGCTGATATCCCTCATCCTGGGTAAGAAGATTATCAATTTTCTGCAGCGCAAGCAAGCCGGAGAGGTGGTGCGTGAACTGGGACTTGATGAACAGTATAAAAAGGAAGGAACACCGTCAATGGGAGGACTGATAATACTGGCTTCCATAATAATACCTACCCTGTTTTTTGCCCGCCTGGATAATATATATGTGATACTGATGCTTGTGACAACATTCTGGCTGGGACTGATAGGCTTTGTTGATGATTACATAAAAATATTCAGGAAGAATAAAAAAGGACTGGCAGGCAGGTTTAAGATACTGGGACAGGTAATACTCGGACTGATAGTGGGTGTTACACTGTTGTTCAGCGAACAGGCTGTGGTACGTGAAATCACCACTCTTACAGATCTTGGTGAAATTCATTCTTCAGAATTCCTTGAGACGGGCATAACAACTCAGTCAGACACGCTGGTAGCCAGAGATATAAAGAGCACTATAACAACTATTCCCTTCGTGAAAAATAACGAGTTTGACTACTCATGGCTGGTCCCTTTTGTTAAGGGAGAAAACAAGCAGACCATAGGATGGATAGTTTTTGTAATAGTTATAATATTTATTGTTACCGCAGTATCGAATGGTGCCAACCTGACGGACGGACTGGATGGGCTTGCTACCGGGACATCCTCAATAATAGGTGTTACCCTGGGAGTGCTGGCTTATGTATCGGGTAATATTATTTATGCCGACTACCTTAATATTATGTATATACCCTATACAGGCGAGCTGGTGATATTTGCCAGTGCCTTTATAGGAGCCACAATAGGCTTTTTGTGGTACAATTCATACCCCGCGCAGGTTTTTATGGGCGATACAGGCAGTCTGGCCATAGGTGGTATTATTGCTGTTTTTGCGGTAGTGATAAGAAAAGAGCTGCTGATACCGATACTTTGCGGTATTTTCCTGGCAGAAAGCCTGTCTGTGATGATACAGGTAGGCTGGTTCAGGCGAACAAGGAAAAGAACAGGAAAGGGCAGGCGTATTTTTCTTATGGCACCCCTTCATCATCATTACCAGATGAAAGGGTTTCCGGAACCCAAGATAGTGACAAGGTTCTGGATAGTGGCCATAATGCTTGCTGTATTAAGCGTTGTAACATTAAAAATCAGGTAATTGAGTAAGATAATAGCCATACTGGGAGCAGGCGAAAGCGGTACAGGAACAGCAATACTGGCTGCAGCTAAGGGATACGAGGTATTCGTATCTGATAATGCTGTTATTAAAGACAGGTACCGCCAGGAACTCAGTGCACATAATATTGATTTTGAAGAAGGGACACATAGCCTGGATAAACTGCTGACGGCAGAACTGGCAGTTAAGAGTCCGGGTATCCCCGATAATAAATACCCTGTAGCTGACCTACTTGAGGCTGGCGTGAAGGTTATATCGGAGATTGAATTTGCCGGCATGTATACAGAAGCCAGGAAGATATGTATTACCGGCAGCAACGGTAAAACAACTACGGCACATCTTATATATGCTATACTTAGGAATGCCGGTCTGAAAGCTGCCCTTGCGGGTAATGTTGGTAATTCTTTTGCCCGGCAGGTAGCTGAGGGCGATTATGATTACTATGTAATTGAACTGAGCAGCTTCCAGCTTGATGGGATGTATGATTTCAGGGCCGACATTGCCGTTTTAATGAATATTACACCGGATCACCTCGACAGGTATGATAATGACTATCAGAAATATATTGATTCCAAATTCAGGATAATAAATAACCAGACAGCCGAAGATTACCTGGTATACTGGGCCGGAGACCCTGTTATCAGTAAAGAGCTGTATGACAGGTCTCCACCGTCAAGGCTGCTGCCTTTCTCATCCGAAAGGACAGAGGGCATGGCTGCTTTTATTGATAATGATACTATCATACTTTCAATCGATAATAAAACTGAAGAAATTATGACTATTCACGATCTTGCTCTTAAAGGCCTTCATAATACCTATAATTCGATGGCTGCGGCCGTCGCAGGCAAAATACTTAATATACGGAAGGAAACCATACGTGAGAGCCTGTCTGACTTCCAGGGCGTGGAACACCGGCTTGAAACAGTTATTGAGGTGCATGGCATTAATTTTATTAATGATTCAAAAGCTACCAATGTAAATTCATCATGGTATGCCCTTGAATGTATGGCAAAAAAGGTGGTATGGATTGCAGGAGGTATAGACAAGGGCAATGATTACAGTGAGTTATATGATCTTGCGGAACAAAAGGTAAAAGCAATAGTATGCCTGGGTAAGGATAACAGAAAGATTATGGATGCTTTTAAAGGGAGGGTACCCACAATAATAGAAACAAAGTCAATGGCCGAGGCTGTTAAATCAGCTTATTACCTGGCGTCCACCGGTGATACAGTACTGCTTTCACCTGCCTGTGCAAGCTTTGATCTTTTTGAAAGCTATGAAGACAGGGGCAGGCAGTTTAAAGAGGCAGTAAGGAATTTATAGTATGCGGGTTTATGAAATTAATATAATATGCAGGGTGTAAAGCGACAAAGTGAAGAGAGATAATAAGATAAAGAGAGTGAATGATAATACGGAAATTATATAGTAAGTTATGAAAACAGTGCTAGGTGGCTTATTTAAAGGCGACAGGGTGGTATGGGGACTGATAGTGGTCTTTATGTTCTACTCGCTGCTTGCAGTTTACAGCTCGTCTGTAAGCCTGGCCTTTTCAAGCCACGGGGGAGACACTACCTTCTTCCTTAAGTCGCATGGCATGATGCTGGTATTCTGCCTTTTCATTATTACCGTTACCCAGCACCTTCCCTATAAAGTCTATTCATCACTGGCTGGCTTTGGTCTTTTCGTGGCCATAATACTGCTTGTCCTTACACTTCTTTTCCCTGTAAGGATAAATGAGGCATCAAGATGGATAATGATACCGGGTACAAACTTTATGATACAGACTTCAGACCTGGCCAAGGTGGCACTGGTAATATATATTGCACGCATGCTGTCAAGAAACCAGCATAACCTGCATGATTTCAAATATATGACAAGGGTGATGATAGTCCCGCTGGCTATTGTTTGTGCACTGATAATGCCGGAGAACCTTTCCACAGCTGTGATGATATTCGGCGTTGCACTGATAATAATGTTTATTGGCAGGGTACCTGTTAAGTTTCTCTTTGCATGGCTTGGGATGGCACTGGCAGCAATAATATTATTTGCCCTGCTGCTTGACCTGGTAACAGATAATAACAGGGTGTCGGTATGGAAAAGCAGGATTGAGAATTTTGTATCCGGAGAAGATGACAGGGATGGCGATTACCAGTCCAACCAGGCCAAGATAGCCATAGCAACAGGCGGTCTTATTGGAAAGGCCCCCGGAAACAGTGTCCAGAGAAATATGTTACCCCAGTCTAATTCAGACTTTATTTTCGCGATAATAATAGAAGAATACGGCCTGCTTTTCGGTGCCCTGCCGGTACTGTTTATTTACCTTATACTGTTGTTCAGGGGGATAGCCATTGCACGTAAATGTGAGACTGGATTTCCGGCCTACCTGGTTCTGGGGCTTACGGTGATGCTGGTTACACAGGCCATGGTTAATATGTCGGTGGCAGTCGGACTGATACCTGTTACCGGTCAGACACTGCCGATGATAAGCTGGGGCAGGACATCAATGGTTGTTTCAAGCTTTTCACTGGGTGTTATCCTTGCTGTCAGCCGTATGGTCAGGGCCAAGAGTGAAACAGTTGAATCGAATGATAATGAAATGGAAGATCCCGGTGACGGGTTAATATATGAGACTGCAGATGAGTAAAAGAGTTATAATAAGCGGTGGAGGTACGGGAGGACATGTCTTCCCTGCAATATCTGTTGCCAATGCATTAAAAAGCATTGACAGTGATATTGCCGTACATTTTGTGGGTGCACTGGGCAGGCTCGAGATGGAAAAAGTTCCGCAGGCCGGATATGAAATAAGCGGGCTGCCTGTGGCAGGGTTTGAGCGTAAGCTAAGCCTTAAAAATATCACCGTCATTATTAAGCTGGTCAGAAGCCTCAGGATAGCCGGCAGGATAATATCTTCCTTTAAACCTGATGTTGTGGTTGGTGTGGGGGGATATGCCAGCGGTCCGCTGCTGTGGATAGCAGGGAGAAGAGGGTTACCAACGCTGATACAGGAACAGAACAGCTATGCCGGGCTTACAAACAAACTGCTGGCAAAGCGGGCAGACAGGATATGTGTGGCCTGGGAGGATATGGATAAATATTTCCCGGCAGACAAGATACTGCTTACCGGTAATCCCATAAGGAAAGACCTGGGTTCACCTGGGAAGAACAGGACTGAGGCATTTGAATATTTCGGTCTTGATCACAGCCGGCCTGTGGTCCTTGTTCTGGGTGGCTCGGGTGGCAGCCGTACAATTAATGAAAGTATAGCTGCAGGCCTGGATGAGTTTGAGCGTAAGAAGGTGCAGGTGATATGGCAGACTGGTAAATATTATTACGACAGCATGAAAGATATTTGCAGTAAACAGGCTTGCTCCCTTGTGCATGTGTATAGCTTTATAGACCGTATGGACCTTGCCTTTGCGGCTGCTGACATAGTGGTCTCACGTGCAGGGGCCGGAACAATATCCGAACTGAGTGTTGTGGCTAAGCCCGTGATCCTCATACCATCACCCAATGTAGCTGACGATCATCAAACAAAGAATGCCATGGCGCTGGTAAGAAATAATGCAGCAATAATGATAAAGGACAGTGAATCGGTGGATAAGCTTACGGCTGCCATAACAGAACTGGTGGAGGACCATGAAAAGCGAAGAAGCCTTTCAGCTAATATAGCTGACATGGCGTTGCCTGATGCGGATAAGGTGATTGCAGGAGAAATATTGAAACTGGCGGAATGAAGGATTTAAGTAAAATATCAAATGTATGGTTCATCGGAATCGGGGGCATAGGAATGAGTGCCCTGGCCAGGTATTTTGCTGCCGGCGGCTTCACTGTGGGAGGCTATGACAGAACAGAATCGCCGCTAACAGGGAGCCTGACCTCCGAGGGCATGGATCTGATATTTAAGGATGATCCGGATGAAGTGCCGCGAAGATATCTTGACAGGGAGAGAAGCCTTATCGTTTATACTCCTGCCATCCCGGGGGATAACAGTATACTTAATTATTTCCGCTCAGGTGGATATAAGATGCATAAAAGGTCTGAGATACTGGGTGTGATATCAAAGAATACACGGTCGATAGCAGTTGCGGGCACACATGGCAAAACATCTGTCTCCACTCTTGCGGCCCATCTTCTGAAACAATCGGAAACAGACTGTTCAGCTTTCCTGGGAGGTATATCTAAAAACTATAATACTAACCTGCTGACAGGCACCGGCGCTATCACGGTGATGGAAGCCGATGAATTTGACAGGTCCTTCCTTCATCTGTACCCTGAGATGGCCCTTATAACATCACTCGATGCTGACCACCTGGATGTGTATGGCGATCATAAAAGTATGGTTGGGGCATACCAGGAGTTTACCGGTAATATAAGAGACGGCGGGATAATAATTATCAATGAGAAAATTGCCGGGAGACTGCGGATACCCGGAGGCATCAGGTCATATACCTATGGCTTCAGTGACAGCTCGGATTATTACCCGTCTGATATTACTGTGACTGATGGGGCTTATCGCTTCCATATCCATGGTCCGGAGGGTGTTATAAAGGATATCAGCCTGCTGGTCCCGGGCAAAATGAATATTGAGAATGCAACGGGTGCCGTGGCCCTGGCACAGCTGGCCGGGGCATCAGATGATGATATAAGGAAGGCCCTGCTCTATTATAAAGGTGTGGCAAGGAGGTTTGATCTGCGTATAAGCAGCGACAGTATTATTTATATAGACGACTATGCGCATCATCCCGAAGAGCTGAAATATTGTATTGAGTCTGTCAGGGAATTTTACGGCAACAGGAAAATAACAGGGATATTTCAGCCGCACCTGTATACAAGGACCCGGGATCATGCCGCTGCTTTTGCCGCTGCACTGGATAAGCTGGACAGGGCTGTGCTGCTTCCCGTATACCCGGCCCGGGAAGAGC
The DNA here is from genome assembly GCA_041685495.1 of Bacteroidales bacterium. Lineage (GTDB taxonomy): Bacteria > Bacteroidota > Bacteroidia > Bacteroidales > VadinHA17 > UBA9300. Next base: position 38,896 of record JAWLFR010000003.1, on the reverse strand, counting down.
CGATTAAAGGTGTTGAATCCGGGATGATATACGAAATGATGAACCTGAAACATAAACAGATGGCCGGAAAGCAAGAGGTGCCGGAGCTTCTTGAAGACATGGATATTGAAGTGCTTCTGACTATGGGTGCCGGGGATATAGACAGGCTTGTCGGGCCCATTGAAAATATGCTAAAAAGAAGGATGTGATGCGAGTGATAAAAAAAATATGGTGGTTGCCCCTGGTGGTTTATATGATTATAATGCCATCATTCATATCAGGCAAGGTATATGATCAGCCCTGCAGTGATATCAGGATAAGCATTACCGATTCAGTAAAATATAAGTTTGTTACGCCGGGCAGGCTGCTTACCCTGGTGCAGGATGGAGAGCCGGAACTGCTGGGCTCGCGGCTGAAGAGTATTGATACTGAAAGGATAGAACAAATGCTGTCCTCTCTGCCTGAACTTGAATCCCTGGAAGTGTATCTGACTGCCGATGGTGCCATACATATTGAGGCCGATCAGCGAGATCCTTTGATGAGGATTATCACGGCCTGGGGCAATAATTATTATATCGATAATTATGGCTTTGTGATACCCCACAGCAATGCGTACACCCCTCGTATGCTTGTTGTGTCAGGCAATATTGAGGTGCCGGATGAATGTATTCTGGGAGAGAGCATACTGGAACAGGACCAGGATATGATGATAAGACAGGTATACAGTATAGCTGAATATATAAACAGTAATGAATTCTGGAAGAGACAGGTGGAACAGCTATATATTGATAAAAAGGGTGAGATAGAACTGGTTCCCAGGGTAGGCGACCATATAGTTAAATTTGGCAGACCTGGCAATTATGAATCGAAATTCACTGTGCTGGGCACCTTTTACAGGAAGACCCTGCCTTCAGCCGGGTGGGATCGTTATAAGGAAATAGATATGCGGTATAAGGGACAACTTGTATGCAGGAAAAAATGAAAATAAACTATAGTTAAACCATATCATATTGAATAAATTATGAACAGTAATGAACAGTATGTAGCAGCAATTGACATTGGAACAACAAAAATTGTTTCCATCGTCGGAAAGATTAACCAGAACGGGAAAATTGAAATTCTCGGACTGAGCAAGGCTCCTTCCAACGGTGTTAAAAGGGGGGTGGTACTCAATATTGAGGAGACCGTAAGCGCCATTGAGAGCACAGTTGCGGATGTGCAGCAGCGATCCGGGATAGTCTTTACCGATGTCTTTGTCGGGATAGCCGGACAGCATATAAAAAGCATGAAAAGCAGGGGCTATATTAACCGCGATTCCGTTGATGATGAAATAAAAAAGGAAGATGTGTTCAATCTTACCCAGGACATGCATAAGATACCCATAGAAATAGGTGAGGAGATAATACATGTTATTCCACAGAATTTTATCGTTGATAACGAGACAGGTGTGAAGAATCCCATCGGTATGTGCGGTAAGAGGCTGGAGGCTAACTTCCATATAGTGATAGGCCAGGTAGCCTCCGCCAAAAATATCGAGAAATGTATCAGGAAGTCGGGACTCAAGGTTAAGGACCTGATACTTGAGCCGCTGGCATCATCCGATGCCGTGCTTACCAATGATGAAAAGGAGGCAGGTGTGATACTCGTTGATATCGGAGGGGGAACAACCGATGTGGCGGTATATTATGATAATATCATCCGCCATACCGCTGTAATACCCTTTGGCGGAAATGTTGTTACACGTGACATCAAGGAAGGATGTTCCATACTGCAGCGTTATGCAGAACAGCTGAAGGTGCAGTATGGGTCAGCACTGGGTGATATTGCTCCTGACGATAAGGTTGTTTCCGTTCCGGGCATAAGCGGACGTGAGCCTAAAGAAATATCCTTTAAGAGCCTGGCTTATATCATACAGTCGAGAATGGAAGAAATAATTGACGCAGTGAATTTTGAGATACAGTCATCAGGCTATGCTGATAAGATATCGGCAGGTGTTGTGCTGACAGGAGGAGGAGCAATGCTCAAGCACCTGCCCCAGCTGGTCAGGTTCAAGACCGCCATGGATGTGAGAGTGGGATTACCCAATGAGCACCTGTCGGGAGATTCCAGGGAGGAGATAAACCAGCCTATGTTTTCAACAAGTGTTGGCCTGATAATGAGGGGCTTCGATTATCTTGAGACATATAAGAGCAATTTTAATGCCGGTGAAAAAGCCGATATGATTGAAGAGCAGGAAGAAGCTGAGAAGAGAAAGGAAGCCGGTGCAGAGAGCGGTATGCTGGATGAATCTGACGGAAAACTGAGCTGGGCTGAAAAATTTAAGAAAAGCCTCAGTAAGATGTTTGAGACAGAAGACCAGGATATAACCCGGTAAATTATTTGCCGGTATATTGAAAATATTGATTATTAAACATAGATAGCCATGTCTGACGAATTAATAAATTTTGATTTGCCTGTTGAGCGGTCCTCAATAATTAAAGTGCTGGGGATAGGCGGCGGTGGTAATAATGCGGTGAACCATATGTATAATGAAGGTATTACGGATGTTAATTTTGTTGTCTGTAATACCGATGCACAGGCCCTGGCAGAAAGCCGTATACCGGTTAAGGTGCAGATAGGCGAGGACCTGACCGAAGGAAGGGGTGCGGGCAGCAAGCCTGAGATAGGCAGAAGGGCCGCGGAGGAAAATGTTGAGCAGGTTCTGAAAGCACTGGGTGGCAACACACGGATGGTGTTTATTACCACAGGTATGGGAGGAGGTACAGGCACCGGTGCAGCACCGGTTATAGCAAAAGCATGCAAGGAGGCGGGTTTACTGACAATAGCCGTAGTGACCATACCCTTTAAGTCGGAAGGGAAGATAAGAATAAAGAATGCAGTGGATGGGATCAATGAATTGAAGGACCATGTCGATTCGCTCCTGGTGATTAATAATGAGAAACTGAGGGAGATATTCGGTGACCAGCCTGTATCAACAGCTTTTGCAAAAGCAGATGATGTGCTTACTATGGCCGTAAAGGGGATAGCCGAAATAATTACCGTAGCAGGATATATTAATGTTGATTTTGCTGATGTGGAAACAGTTATGCATGATTCCGGTGCTGCAGTGATGGGAACAGGCTCTTCTGCGGGTGAAGACAGGGCCGCAGTGGCCATAGAAGAAGCCATATCATCACCATTGCTTAATTCCAACGATATACATGGGGCCAGGAGTATACTCCTGAATATCTCCACCGGGGTAGGAGATCATGAGCTTACAATGGACGAGCTGGGAGAGATAACAGACTATGTGTATGATGTGGCTTCCGGTGATGCCTTGATAATAAGAGGCCTGTCAAAAGATGAGAGTCTGGGTGACCGCATTTGCGTAACGGTCATTGCCACCGGCTTTGAGCCAAACAGCGTGCTTGAGCCATACAGGTCATCTTCAAAAACAGAGAAGATTAACCTTGAGACAGGACAGGTCAGTACTAATGAGAGGCAAAAAAGAAATGAGGATGAACAGGTGGGCATAAAGGTCAGGACAAGGAAATCAGGAGTGCTTGATGATTATGAAGATGAGGCACAGAAAAAGCTTGAGTTTGATATGGTGGCCAGCGATAGAGGAGAAGAAAAACAGGAAGAGCGGGGCGACGGCACACTCAGGAAGATAAAGCATATGCAGAACCTGTTGAAGAAGGAGGGGATGTCCAATAAGACTATGAATGAAAATGTTGATCAGTTTGAAGATGTACCTGCCTTTATAAGGAAAAAGGTGAAACTTGATAACGAAAAGGGAAAGGGAAGGTCTGAAGTTTCTAAATTCACCCTGTCCGATGATGATGATGATGAACCCTCACTCAGAGATGATAATGCATATCTGAATGATAATGTGGATTAGCTCATAGCTGCCCCCTGTTTAACTATAGACGGAATGGCAGGTCAGCTTGCAGGCCTGCCTTTTTTATTGTGCCAATGAGATCGCTGCGCCAGGCTTATGTTCGTTTCATGACTTTTTAACTATCTTTGGGAACCATGAACAGAGCATTCATATACATCATCCTGCTTTTTATCACAGTAAATGCTTTTTCCCAGGCCGGGGAAATACCGGGGAAGAAGGACTCGGTGACCCATGTTACCAGGCAGTACACGCTTAATGATACCTACACCGGTATTGTTGAATTGCCTCTGGATACCCTTATCGGTACCTTCCACAGGTATAAGAGAACAGAAAAAATGTCCCCCTTCTTCCAGCATCTTGGCAATTACGGCCTGCCCTATGTTGAAACGGACTTCTTTGACCGGCCCGTTGATCCGGAAAATTTTATCTACAGGCACCTGAGGTATTATATGCATTATGCCGCTAATAAAAGGTATATAGATACACATGTGCCCTTTACAGAACTGAAATGGACATACGGGGGGGAGAGGGACCAGTCGGAGCAAACACTTGGGGTAAGACATTCACAGAACGTCAATCCATTCCTGAATGTAGGCCTTGACCTTGATATTATATACAGTCTGGGACAGTATAGCTACCAGAAATCTGACAACAGGGCCTTTACCCTGCATTCATCATATACAGGAAAAAAATACCAGGCTTTTGCATCATGGAGCATCAATAACCTTAAGACGAATGAAAATGGTGGTGTTTCGGATCCCGGCGAGCTGGATGAATTTGATACCGGGGATGTGCCTGTTAACCTGGGAGGACTGAATGAAGCCCAGGGCACAATGAAGAATATGAATTTTCAGCTCATCCAGAAATACACTATAGGTAAAGGGGATAATACCCACGGTGCTGACAGCCTCAAAAATGAGCAGGAAGATGGACTGAGTGGTACATTTTCCCATATACTGGAATATGAAAAAGGCAGCAGGATTTACATAGATGATAATCCCGGATCCGGCTTTTACGATTCGATATATATTAATAATGATGTAACCCTTGATTCATTATATGACAGGGTGATGAAAAACACCCTCCGTTTTGATTTTAATACCGGTGAATCTGCCAGGTTCCAGCTTGGCATTGGCATTGGACTGGTAAATGAACAGAATGTCTTTTACCAGATTATGCCCACTCATGAAGAGGAGATCAGGTCTGACTCATTGCGGTGGACACATGGCTCAAACGCGGTGCTGGGTACACTGTTCGGTAAGATTGGTGCTAAGCTGGGATGGCATTCCGACGGCAAACTGTACCTGTCCGGATTAAGGGCAGGAGATTTTGAGGTAAAAGGACGGATAAACAAGAGCTTTGATGAGGGCGATAATAAATCTGACCTGGAAGTCAGGGGAAGTATCCATAACGCAGGTCCTGCATGGTGGATGAACAGCTGGGGCAGTAATCATTTTGAATGGACGAATGATTTTAACAAGGAATTACGGATTAATATCGGCGGATCATTTGATTACCCGCGGATAGGTCTGGATGCCGGAATTGATTATGCCCTGATAACCAATATGTTATACTTTAACAACAGGGCCATGCCGGCACAGCACGATGCTGCTGTTTCTGTTATTGCTGCCCGGCTGAATAAAAATTTCAGCTTCTGGAAGTTAAGATTTGACAATAAGCTGTTGTTACAGAAAAGCAGTAACAGTAATGTTCTGGACCTGCCACTTGTGAGTGCCAGAACAGCTTTTTATTTTGATCATGAATTTTATTTTGCCATTACCGGTGGGAGATTGCAGACACAGCTGGGCTTCGAGGCAGAATATAAAACAGCTTATTACTCATATGCCTATATGCCTGCAACCGGGACATTTTATAACCAGAGAGAGGTAAGAACAGACAATTATCCTGTAATTAATGTTTTTGCCAATATAAAACTTAAACGCACAAGGATATTCGTGGCATTTGACCATGTTAATCATGGACTGATGGGTTATGATTATTTCGCAAGCCCGAATTATCCGATGAATATACGTATGTTCAAATATGGTCTTGCATGGACATTTTATAATTAATCATTATATTGCATATCATGTCTGAACAGGAAATGTATATACGGGATGATATGGCAGGATTTATTTTTAAAAGCCTGGCAATTATTTCTGTATTGATAATATTACACTCGTTTTATTCATGCGATTCCAGGAGATCTGTTATGGATGATACCGGTATTATCAGTCGCGACCTGGAACAGATCAGGGAGAGGGGCAAGCTTGTTGCCCTGACAGATTATAACTCCATAAGCTATTTTATTTATAAGGGTGAGCCTATGGGCTTTCAGTATGAGTTACTCCGGGAGTTTGCAGATTACCTGCAGATAGAGCTTGAGGTTGTAACGGAGAATGACCTGAGCCTTTCGTTTGAGATGCTTAATAACGGGAGGATAGACCTTATGGCTCTTAACCTGACTGTTAATAATGAGAGAAAAGAGAGAGTTAAATTCTCCAGTCCCATAAGCAAGACAAGGCAGGTGCTGGTTCAGAAGAGACCTGATAACTGGAGGCAGATGACCATGGATGAGATAGATGATGTGCTTGTTAGGAGCCTGCTGGAGCTGTCAGACAAAACGGTATATGTGCAGACAGAATCATCCTATGCCCAGAGAATGAAAAATCTGCAGAGCGAGATTGGTGATACAATACATATTGTTGAAGTACCCATGGAGGCAGAAGAGCTTATCAAGCTGGTCGCCGATGGTGAGATTAACTACACCGTATCGGATGAGAATATAGCCATGGTTAACCGCACCTATTATCCTGATATTGATCTTGAGACACCTGTCAGCTTTGAACAAAACCTGGCATGGGCTGTCAGGAAAAGCGGCTCTGATGCGCTCCTTGCAGAACTCAATAAATGGATAGAGGGATTCAGGGATACAAGACGCTATGCCCTGATCTATGCCAAGTACTTTAAGAATTCCAGAACAAAGCATATAGTTATGTCTGATTACTACAGCCTGGGTGAGGGTAAAATATCACGCTGGGATGAATATTTCAGGCAATACAGTGATTCCATTAACTGGGACTGGCGACTGCTGGCTTCACTTGTTCTGCAGGAATCACGTTTTGAACCTGATGTGAGATCATGGGCAGGAGCCTATGGACTGATGCAACTGATGCCTTCCACAGGTAATCAGCTTGGCATTGATATTTATTTCAGCCCGGAAAATAATATCAGGGCCGGCGTTAAATATATACAATGGCTGCAGGATTTGTTCGAAGATAAGGTTCCCGATGAGGATGAGAGGATAAAGTTTATACTTGCTGCATATAATGTGGGTCCGGGACATGTTCTTGATGCCCGCCAGCTGGCCCGTAAATACGGTCGTGATCCTGATATATGGGATAATAATGTGGCCTATTACCTTCTCCGGAAATCAGACCCGGAATTTTATCATGACCCGGTGGTCGAACATGGTTTTTGCAGGGGGGAAGAGCCTTATAATTATGTTATTGAAGTGCTGGACCGCTATGAGCATTATGCCAATTTCCTTGATGAGGGATAAGCGGAGTATTATACCAGACCTTCCCTTTTAATAACTGCCAGCATCTCGTGCAGCATCATTGCCGTGGCACCCCATATAACACTTCCCTTATAATCAAAATATTTTACCCTGAGCAGTTCATCCCTTACTGTCATATTCTTTTCCTTAAGCATTCCTTTATCAAAAAAATCCATCAGTGGTGCTTCTATAAGTGATACAACTTCATCTTTATTAATCTTCCATTGCGGCCTTTGATGGCAGAAGGCCACATAAGGGCTTACTTCTGTATTGCTTACCGGTATATACAGGGGCGTCAGCCTGCCAAGGATTTTCAGATGGTCATCACACAGTCCTGTCTCTTCGCATGTTTCGCGCAGAGCCGTTTCAAGAAGGTCAGCGTCAGCAAGTTCCATTTTGCCACCCGGGAAGGATATCTGGCCGCTGTGAACGCCTTCATAAACGGGCCGTTCAATAAATACTGTATATAATATATCATCAACAGGGTAGAGCAGGATCAATACGGCCGCCATCTTAGAATCGCTTAGCTTCGTACGGGGAAAACCTGTTGCCTTCCTGTCTGAGGAAGCCATTTCCCACTGTACATCAGTGCCCGGAAGATCCTTTTTAAGGGCGGCGGACAGTCCGTTTATAAAATGATCATGTTTCATAAAACAAAGATATGCAGATATAAACAGACAGGAATGGATAATCTGCCCTGACTGTTCTCTTTGCCGGAATCATTTTATTTCCTGAATCTCCTTACGAATTCCTCCACCTCGTCTACACCACCCTGGTATACGAGGTATCCATTATAGGGCTCTCTCGCGGTTATCTCGTCATTAACTGGTTTAAGCATTATCTCCTTTACTTTCTCAGGGTCATCTGTCTGTCCGAAAGCCCAGCCCAGCTTCACCCATGCCACCTCGGGCAGCATATTACCCAGTGGTACCACTCCCAGTGCCATCATATCGCGGCCTGTCTCGTAAACCAGCATATGCACATATCCCCATATTGTCTGCAGTGTCATAAAAACAGCCACCCCTTTGTCTTTTGCCCTCTTAAGTGCAGGGTACAGTTCCCTGTTAACATGCCCTAATCCTGTCCCCACTATTATTATTCCTTTATAACCCATGTCCACCAGGCTGTCCAGCACCTCAGGCCTCATATGCGGGTAATAATAAAGCATGGTAACCTGCTCATTGAAGTAAGGCATTATTTTTACCTCCTTGTCTTTCCTGCGCGGATTGGTATTTTTTTTGATATGTTTAACGGCATCGCGTGTTACCGTTGCCACCGGGGTGTCACCTATAGTCCTGAATGTTGACCTGTAGGAGCTGTGCATTTTCCTTACCCTGGTACCCCGGTGCAGGAAACCGTAATCATCGGATGTGGGACCGAACATGCAGACCATCACTTCCGCTATATCGCCATGGGCTGCAGCATAGGAGGCATGGATGAGGTTAAGTGCTGCATCGGACGAGGGGCGGTCTGATGAGCGTTGTGACCCAACCAGTATAACCGGTATCGGCAGGTTCTGTACCATAAATGACAGGGCGGCTGCCGTATGGTGGAGCGTATCGGTGCCATGACCTATCATTATGCCGTTGGCACCGTTCTCTATCTCCCGGCCTATGGCTTTGGCCAGTGTTATATACTGTTCGGGACCCATATTCTCGCTGAATACGGCAAAGAGTTTTTCTGTATTAATATTGCATATATCTGCAAGCTCAGGCACGGCACCATACAGTTCACCCGGTGAGAATGCAGGTATAACGGCTCCGGTGCGGTAATCAAGCCGGGAGGCTATGGTCCCCCCTGTACCGAATAACTTAACACTGGGTTTATCATCTGAATAGGGGAATTCCTTCTCGGGTATCTTATAATTGGCTTTCTTGTAACCGGTTTCTTTCATTGAGTTGATGGTGCTGATATTGATACCAATATTATACCCGGTATCAATCTTCAGGACAAGGTGCATATCATCATCATTCTCAGACCTGGGCAGCACGGTACCCGTGAAGACACCCCTGGTGGTTTCAATAACAGCCTGGCCCCATACCCTTACATTGTATTTTTTCAGAGTGTCAAGTGCCTTGCCTCTGTATCCCTGGAATATCTGATCACTCATCTGTTTTTATTCTTTGTTCGATCTTTTGCTTCAGTTCGCTTAAATCCACATTGCCCACTGCCTGTCCTCTTAGCTGTCCCATAAGCCAGTTAACAGCACAGTCAGGGTCTGCCGATCTCCTCTCTTCCTTAAATTTGTCATAGAGAAAATCTATGGTGCCCAGTATCTCCTGCATGCTCTTCTTCCTGAAGTTCAGTGTTGTCAGGATTGATTCATGCCTCATCCTGGGATGCTCATACAGTATGCTCACCATGGGTACGGCAATTCCAGGATGAAGACCCCTTGCTTTAATAAATTCAAAAAGCTTATAGATATTATTATAGTTGAAGTTCTTGTGCACCTTTGTTTTTCCTTCAATATTCTTGAACCTGTGACCGAGGAAGACGGCTGTTTCGCGCGGACTAAACCCAAGATCTTCAGAGATTGACACAATAAGAGGGTACAGGTTTTTGCTCAGTATATATTTAAAAGTATCCTCCGGGATACCCCATTTTTTCATCTTTTTGATCCTGTCGGCTACATTTTCAGGCAACTGTGACCTTATCTTTTCAATCTTATCATCATGCAGGGGTATAGGGGCTGAGTCGGTATCAGGGTACATCCTGTCCTTTCCCGGCAGCACCCTTTCGAATATTGTGGTTCCGTCAGAAAATGATTTTCTTGTTTCATTGGGAACCCCTGACAAAGCCAGCTTTATCCTTTCCTCAACCGTTTCCAGTGCGGTTGGGATATCCTCCGAAGGGCCCCAGATCAGTATCATGGCATCATCATCATCTGCATCCAGTAAATCTGATACTTTTTCCCAGTTCTTACGGGGCATTAAAGAATCAATCTCTTCGGAATGAGTCATATTGGGCTTTTCTATGCATGCTATGACCTTCAGCCTGTCGCTTATCTCATCGGCAAAGATCTTGCCTGGCTGGGTGAAATGCGATAAGATGGACTGGCACTGTGGCAGCCTGATGGCAAAAACCCTCATATTATCGTCGAAGGCTTTTTTTACGGGATCAAATATCAGCCCACTGTCATTAGGACTTATCTCGCTGTACTGTATTTTCCATTCCGCACTGTCATCTATCCTTTTATTCAATATGTCCCTGATATGTAGTAATGCATACTGCCTGAAAGCTTCATTATGAGATAATTCGGGTATCCAGCTGTTATGCGACACTCCCTTTATCTCAACCCTGCTGCCTCCTTCGCAGCTTACATTTACGTCTTCCCTTCCTGCACCTATTCCCGTGCGCACCTTGCCGGTGCTCCTGTTAAGGTACCTGATATATTCTGCAGCCTCAGCCAGCTCCCAGGGGGTTAGCATATCAGGATATGTCACTGTCTCAATCAGCGGCATGCCCAGGCGGTCAGTCTTATATATGCGGGTATGGCCAATATCAGATATCTCCCGGCATGAGTCTTCCTCAATACTCAGCTGTATCAGTCTTATCTTCTTGCTGCTGAGCTCTATCTCTCCCTCAACACCCAGTATTGCTGTCCTCTGAAAACCTGTGGGTATGCTTCCGTCAAGGTATTGCTTTCTTGTAATATGCACTTCCCCCACTATATTGAGTTTGCATAAAAGGGATATTTCAAGAGCTATATCCAGTGCTTTCCTGTCGATGGGAAAGGGAGGTGTATCATCTACTTCGTAGGTACAGGCATTCTCATTGTTCAGGCGGTATATTATCTCTTTGCGTGTTTTAAACTCCATCAGAGCTGTCCCGTCATATTCCCCAAGCTCACTGAGAGTGGGCCGCATATGTCTTATTACTTCGGCGTCGTAATTATTATCATCATGATAGATGCCTGCCGGACAGCGGCAGAAAAGCTTGCTTGTTGTCATCAGCTGCTGGTGTACCTCCAGGCCTGATTTAAATCCTATCCTCCCGTAATCCTCGTCAGATGCCTTATGTAAACTCACGTAGCCAATAAGCCTTCGTGTATATTCGTAATTCTTTTTTGGGTTAAATTTTTTCATCCCTTCATTAATAATTTGCCCAATTTATGCAAGAATCAGGAGATATCAAACTTGACCCATCCCTGTAAGCCAGGGGAGAAATTAATAAAATATATAATTAGCCGGTGTATATATTAAATTATTTCATTTTGTGCTTAGTGGATTAGAATATTTTAATGGAAAGGGCAAAATAAATAAAATGAAAGAAATAGTTATTTTCTTTCTTTTTAGAGCATGGGGTGCTCTTTTGACTTATTGACAGCCGTATCAGTCGAATTTTATAGCTTTCACGGGGCTTATGGCTGCTACCAGCCTGGAAGGTATCAGCAGCATAATAAGTATTATCGATATTGTTCCAAGGTTCAGGCCCAGGAAATGCAGTAAATCAAAGTTTACCGGTACGGTATTCAGATAATATGAAGAGGGGTCGAGACTTATTAGCTGGAATTTCTTTTGTATAAATGCCAGGCCATAGCCCGTAATATTACCCCATAGCAGCCCGGTGCCTATAATAAATGCTGCCTGATTGAGGAATATCTTCTGTATAAGCTTGTTATTGGCGCCCAGGGATTTGAGTATGCCTATCATATTTGTTTTTTCAAGGATAATTATAAGCAGACCTGAAATCATGGTGAAAGCAGAGACAAGGAGCATCAGTATTATGATGACAATGACATTGGTATCCTGGAAGTTCAGCCAGTCCAGAATCTGCGGATATTTTATCTTCAGGTTTGTCACCTTTAACCTGTCACTGTCATCTTCGAACTTATATCCTATAGCATCTCTTGTGATAAAGGTCATCAGGTCGATATCATTGAAGTTGTCAATAAAGATTTCAAATCCGCTTACCTGCTTATCATCCCAGGCATTAAGCCTGCGGATATGACCTATATCCCCGAAAATATATACCCTGTCCATTGACTCAACACTGGTTTCATATATGCCTTCCACAGTGAATTTCCTCATTCGCGGCGGATCCTGTACGAAGTACATGGCAAAGTCATCTCCCACGCCAAGGTCCAGTAATCCTGAAATGGATGCTGATATTATCACCCCGTTGGATATGCTGCTGTCGTTAAGGCTGAGTACCGAGCCCTGCACCAGGTTATTTCTGAAAAAGCTCCAGTCATAATCAGGACCTACACCTTTAATTACAACTCCCTGGATATTATCTTCAGTTTTTATTATGCCTGCCTTGGTGGCAAAAACATTGATTTTTTTGAAACCTTTATATTCAGCCAGCTTAGGTATAAAATCCTGCCGGGATGATACCGGGGCGGTTTCAAATGAATAGTTGGAATCATAATTTACCACCTGTATATGCCCGCTGAAGGCAGCAATCTTATTCCTTATTTCCTGTTTGAAGCCTGTGAGTATGGCAAAAGCCAGTATCATCACAGTAATGCTGAGCGCTATTCCTGCAATAACAATCCTGTTTATTGGCCTGGAGAAGGTCATCCCCTTCTTCCTTTCACTTATCAGGCGCCTGGATATAAATAATCCTGTTTTCAAATTCTGCTCTTTGGCTCAAAATTAATAATTAATAAATAAGTTTGTCGGTATTATGATCAGTTCGTATCACAGTTAAGAAAAATTATTATTTTGACACAAAAATCATTATGAAAAAATACCTGTTTATTATTCCCCTTATGGTACTATTCCATTCATGCCGTGTACCTGCTGAAGATGTCATTCCGGGAGCTTATCTGTTCAGTGATTATGACAGTCTTATTAAGGGAAAAAAGGTGGGCATAGTGGGCAACCATACCAGCATGGTAGGACAGACCCATCTGGTGGACACCCTCCTTTCCAGGAACGCAGATATAAGAAAGATTTTCGGCCCGGAACACGGCTTCTGGGGTGATGGGAATGCAGGTTCAAGGATACTGAACGAAAAGCACCCGGTGCACGAGATAGAAATAATCAGCCTGTATGGTAGCAAGAAGAAACCCACAGATGAAGATATGGAAGGGATAGATATAATGCTATTCGACCTTCAGGACGTTGGGGCAAGGTTCTATACTTATATCTCAACCCTGCAATATATAATGGAAGCGTGTGCATATAATGATATCAGTCTTATCGTTCTGGACCGCCCCAATCCCAACGGGTTTTATGTTGACGGTCCTGTGCTGGACACTGCTTTCACTTCGTTTGTGGGACTTACCCCCATTCCTCTTGTACATGGTATGACCCCCGGTGAATATGCCATGATGCTCAATGGCGAAGGATGGCTTGAAAACGGTATAGAATGCAGGCTTCATGTTGTTAAATGCCTTAATTATAGCCATGATACATTTTATGAACTGCCTCGGAAACCTTCACCTAACCTACCGGATATGAACTCGGTATATCTGTATCCCTCGCTGTGCCTGTTTGAAGGTACGGTATTGAGCTGTGGCAGGGGTACAGATACCCCTTTCCAGTTATTCGGCCACCCGGATATGCCCGATACCGGTTTTAGCTTTACACCCCGGCCCAATGATGGTGCTTCCGATCCGCTTTTTAATGGTATTGAATGTTACGGAACAGACCTGCGCAGAGCCATGGAAGACGGGCTGGTGCCTGTTCCGCGACTGCAGTTGCACTGGCTGATAGAAGCCTATAATGATTTTCCTGATAAAGATGCTTTTTTTACCCCGTATATGGATCTGCTGGCAGGCAGTGACAGTTTAAGGAAGCAGATTATTGCAGGCATTCCGGAAGAGGAAATAAGGGCCGGCTGGGATGCTGGCCTGGCTGAATTCAGGGAAATTCGGGAGAAGTACTTATTGTACCGGTAATAATTTATTTGCAAAGCCGAAGATTATTTGAACGGGCATTATCATGCTGCCCCGTATCATTAATTAAAAAAATCCTCATCTTTATTAAATCTTTATATATCTGCTATTGATCTTTATATGGTCTTTATAAAAATGATTTTGTTTTGCGTTTGTGTCCGCTTCGATAGCTTGAGGGCTAAAATTTATTGAGCAGTATTAACGCAGAGGCCAATGTGGCTGCAGAGCACTATGCGCAGAAATATAAATCTTAGTATTGTATTTAACATAATCAGCCGTAACCTGTTTATTCTTTCTGCTGCCTTATTATTAAGTAGTCTGATTGCTGTTAACTTTAAAGAGTCGCCTGGTCCATTTATTCTTTCATCCTTAATATCACTTATTTCCGGTCTGTTATTATTCTTTATCACAGGAAAAAAAATTGAGAAATATAGTATGGGAAGGAAAGAAGCCTTCCTGATCGTCACCCTTTCATGGCTGGTTATAAGCTTGCTGGGATGCCTGCCATATATTTTTTCAGGTTCAATACCGGTGTTTATAAATGCTTTCTTTGAATCGGTATCAGGATTCACAACTACAGGCTCATCAATTTTGAGTGATATTGAATCATTGCCCATGTCAATACTGTTCTGGAGGAGCCTGACACACTGGATAGGGGGTATAGGGATAATTGTACTGGTGATTATAATAATGCCAAAGCTTCATATTGCAGGTTACCACCTCTTTACTCTTGAATCTTCATTCCAGGAAAAAATGCTGCCCCGGGTTAAAAATATCAGTAAGCGTTTGTTGGTTATTTATATTGGTCTGACTGTTACCGAGATAGTCTTTTTGCTATATGGTAAGATGAATCTGTTTGAGAGTGTGTGCCATGCTTTCGGGACTATCGCCACCGGAGGGTTCTCTCCAAAAAATGACAGTATTGCCGGTTATTCAGCTTACATACAGTATGTGATAATGGTATTTATGCTCCTGGGCGGAACTAATTTTGTAATTCATTACTACCTTATGACGGGGCAAATTAAAAAGATCAGGAAGAATGAGGAACTGAGGTTTTACCTGTTTATTGTGTTCTTCACAGGTATAATTATTACAGCTATACTTTTTTACAGAACCGGTAAGGTTCTTGAAATATCATTCAGGGATAGTTTCTTCCAGGTAATTTCAATATTTACATGTACAGGCTATACCACTGCTGATTATATGCAATGGCCTGTATATGCCTGGCTGCTCATATTTATGGGTATGTTTGTTGGGGGGAGCACAGGCTCAACAGCCGGTGGTATAAAAATGGCAAGGCACCTGGTCCTTCTAAAGAATATCAGGCGTATTTTTAAGGTATTAACCCACCCCAGTGCTGTAGTACCTGTTAGGTTGAACAGAAAGTCCATAACCGACCGGATGAACAGTTCCATCCTTTCTTTTATTTCTATTTATTTCATGGTTTTTGTAAGCGGAGTTCTTTTGATGGTAGTTATTGGTGTTGACATCAAAACATCTGGTGGCTCTGTGGCAACTTGCATGGCGGGTATCGGTCCGGGTATAGGATCTGTAGGCCCGGCAGGTAATTTCTCCCACCTGCCGTCTCTCGCAAAGCTGCTACTTTCCATATTGATGTTATTCGGAAGATTGGAAATATATCCAATATTAATACTTTTCACAAGACATTTCTGGAGAGACTGACCGAACACAAATGGGAAGGATTAATTATTACATTTGTATATTAAATAAATGGATTAAATGGGATATATAAAGAGAGTTTTATCTCAGGCCCGTAATTCCGGGATCACTCATTATATTCTAGCCGGAATAATTATTGGCGCGGTTGCTTTTATTTGCACACCTCTTTCGAATACACAGAATTATCATGTTGTTTCCTTCCTGCTGTTATTTATTGTTTCAATACTGTCTGCATTTTTTGGCGTTGGTCCTGTTCTGCTTGCATCTACCTTAAGCGCTGTAGTTTGGAATTATTTCTTCATCCCGCCACATCATACCTTCAATATAGAAAAGACGGAAGATATATTGATTTTCGGACTTTTTTTTATTATCGCAATCGTAAACGGTGTACTGACAACAAGGGTCAGAAAGCAGGAAAAATTAACCCGCGACAGAGAAAAAAATACAAATGCACTCTTTCAATTGACAAAGGAACTTTCAAAATCAAGCAGTATAGAGGAGATACTTGATGTTGCTTCCAGGGAGATAAAGCGACACTTTTCCATTGACCCTGTATTTATTTTGCAGGATGGAAACGGCAGACTTGATTTAGCGGGAGCGGCAGGGGGAGCGGCCGGCTTAGGTGAGAAAGATTGTAATAATGCAGTGAGAGCATTTGATCAGGTTAACAGTGGAGAAACTCCCCTTTCCGGACCATTTCCCTCCGGTTTAGCTATTTATCCTTTGTTTGGCGCAAAATTAAATCCGGGGGTAGTGCTTGTTAAAAAGGGCTCCTATTTTCCGGATCAGCAGAAATATTTCTGGGACACCTTTATCACCCAGATATCAAATGCCCTTGAGAGGGAGTTTCTTGGTAAACTGGCCCGGAAAGTCAGATTTCTGGATGAATCAGACAGGCTGTACAGGACATTGTTTAATTCTATCTCACATGAATTCAGGATACCCGTAGCAACAATCATGGGAGCTTCTGATTCTATACTTAACTCATCTGCTTCGGATAATATGCAAAAAGCTCTTTGTAACGAGATCTTTACAGCATCCCTTCGGCTTAACAGGCTGGTGGAAAACCTGCTGAATATTTCACGCCTGGAGAGCGGACATATATCTGTGCGGCCCGACTGGTGTGATATAAACGATCTGATAAATAAAGTAACGGAAGATCTCAAAGAAGAAATGAAACCCTTTACCTTTAAGGTCTTTATTGCAGAGGATATGCCTTTCGTTAAAATTGATTTCGGCCTTATGGAGCAGGTCTTATATAATCTCCTTGTCAATTCTACACAATATGCCCCTGCTCTGGCTGAGATAAAGCTTATAAGCAGCTATAAAAACGGCGGTCTTATCCTGGAGGTTCTTGACGGGGGACCAGGTTTCCCTGAAACAGATGTGAAGAATGTGTTTAAAAAATTCTTCAGGGCTGATGGCAGTAAGTCGGGCGGACTGGGACTGGGTTTATCGATAGCAAAGGGATTTGTAGAGGCACATAATGGATTGATAAAAGCTGAAAACATAACTGGTGGTGGCGCAAAGGTGACAATACATATCCCATCGGGAAAACCGCATATTGAGAATTTTGAGAATTAACTGAATGGCTGAGAATGAACATATATTAATTATTGATGATGAATTGCAGATAAGGCGATTACTGGAAATAACCCTTACTGCAAATGGCTATAAGGTTATTCAGTCATCAAATGGCAAGGATGGACTTGTGGATGCTGCTGCTCATAATCCTGCCCTTATAATTCTGGATCTTGGTTTGCCCGATTCCGACGGGCAGAATGTCCTGAAGAAATTGCGGGAATGGTTTTTTAAACCCGTTATTGTTTTATCGGTGCGCAAATCAGAAGATGATATTATTGAAGCCCTGGATAACGGTGCCAATGATTATCTTACAAAACCATTCAGAACGGGAGAATTGCTGGCAAGAATACGGGCAGCCATAAGGACGGGCAACAAGAAGGAGGATGCTGCTGTTTTGCAGTTTGATACCCTGACTATTGATGTGGTCAGCCATGTAGTGCGTAAAAACAATGAAATAGTAAAACTTACCGCTACCGAGTTTTCATTACTTTATTTGCTCGCCCGAAACAGTGGGCGTGTACTCACCCATCAGTTTATACTTAAAGAGGTATGGGGGTATAGCTATCTGGAGCAGACACAGTATCTGAGAGTGTTTATTGCCCAGTTAAGAAAAAAGATTGAAGACAATCCTGCCAAACCTGTATTATTGATTACTGAGTCCGGTATAGGTTATAGGTTCAGGGAGTAGAATTGCCGGAATTTCAGTCTGAGAATATTATAAGCCTGTCATGTACCTCCAGTTCACTGAAGCCAAAGCTTTCCTTAATGAAAACAAGAGTCTCTTCCATGTAGAAAAATACATGGGTGGGGTCGTCCTTATAATACCATTTCCTGAAATCTATGTCTTCACGGTAAATATCAGTCATGCAGTAAAGCTTTCCCTTATGCCGTAGAAGGGACCTGAGCAGGTCAAATTCCTTTGCCGGCCGGTGGAAATGCTCTATTACTTCACAGCTGATAATATAATCGTACCTGTCCTGGAGCAATCCGGGATTATCACAAAAAAAGGGGTCATACTGTGTAATGCGGTAATTCTTTTCCTCCAGCATTTTGCTTATAACCGGGCCTGTGCCTGCGCCGAAATCAAGTCCCCTGTGTTCCGGCAGGAAATCCCTGAGTACAGTCCTGACCACAGGACTGGTAAATTTACGGTATCCCGGATCGTTAACATCGTTATTATGTTCCTTATACCTTGTTATTTCTTCATCTTCCCCGGGCAGGTGGTGGCGTTCAAGAAATATGCCCCTGCAATCCGTGCACTGATAATAGACCTTCTTCTTTATAGTGCAAAATGTGCCTGATAAGCCATTACAAAGCGGACATAGTTCCATTAACCTGGTTTTATTATCCGGATTTCAGGATGTTCTTCCCGGATAAACCTTAAGGGCCTCTGACAGGGTTTCCATGGCGTTCTTAAGATCATCTGTATTAAGAACATAAGCTATGCGTACCTGGTTATGGCCCAGGCCCGGACTTGAATAAAAGCCTGAAGCCGGGGCAAGCATAACAGTCTGGTTGCCGTATTCAAAATCCTCAAGAAGCCATTGTGAGAACTTGTCGGCATCATCAACGGGCAGCTTTACCGTGCTGTAAAAAGCACCTTTGGGTTTCGGGCAATAAACACCGGGCATCTTATTAAGCGCTTCCACCATGAAGTCGCGGCGCTTTATATACTCATTATATACATCATCAAAATATTCCTGCGGTGTATCAATGGATGCTTCACCTACTATCTGTCCCAGGCCGGGAGGGCTCAGTCTGGCCTGTGCAAATTTAAGTGCCGTGTCAAGTACATCCCTGTTCTTTGTCACCAGTGCTCCGATCCTTACCCCGCACTCGCTGTACCTTTTCGATACCGAGTCAAGCAGTATCACGTTTTCCTCTATTCCTTCAAGGTGCATGGCTGATATATGTTTCTCCCCGTCGTAGCAGAACTCACGGTAAACTTCGTCTGAGAACAGGTACAGGTCATGTTTGAGCACTATCTGTCTCAGCTGCTCCATTTCTTCTTCGGTATACAGGTAGCCTGTGGGATTATTGGGATTACATATTATTATGCCCTTTGTTTTTTCAGTTATCTTTTTCTCAATCTGCTCAAGCGGGGGCAGTGCAAAATCTTCTTCAATTTTTGAAGTCACAGGCACAATATTAACACCTGCTGTAGTGGCAAAACCGTTATAGTTAGCGTAAAAAGGCTCGGGGGCTATTATTTCATCGCCCGGATCCAGGCAGCTCATAAAAGCAAAAAGAACAGCTTCCGAACCACCCGTTGTTATAATAATTTCAGTATGGTCCACATCGATGTTTATTCCCTGGTAGTATCCTGCAAGCTTTCTGCGGTATGATTCGTTACCTGCTGAATGACTGTATACAATAACTTTTTCCTGCATATTCCTCAGAGCATCAAGGGCAATGACCGGTGTGGGAATATCCGGCTGCCCGATATTGAGGTGGTAGACTTTTCTTCCTTTTCTTTTTGCTTCTTCGGCATAAGGGACCAGTTTTCTTATAGGAGAGGCGGGCATAGCCATGCCTTTTTTTGATATTTGTGGCATATCGTTTTTTTTAATGGGTTCAAGTATACAAAGTTAATTCATCGGCTTGTAAAATTGAATGATTTATAACATTTAAATTTATATTTTTGCACTTCATTAATGATAATTTCAAGATATGGATATACCTTCCAGATACAAACCGGGTGATACCGAATCCAGGTGGTATAAATACTGGATGGAGCAGGGTTTCTTCAGCAGCAGTCCTGATGATCGAGAGCCCTATGTTATTACTATACCTCCGCCAAATGTGACCGGTGTTCTTCATATGGGACATATGTTAAATAATACCCTGCAGGATGTACTGATAAGACGGCAGCGGATGATGAACAAAAATGCCTGCTGGGTGCCCGGTACTGATCATGCTTCAATAGCCACAGAGGCCAGGGTAGTGGCAAAGCTTAAGGAGGAGGGGATAGAGAAAAAAGATCTTACGCGTGATGAGTTTCTTTCACATGCCTGGGAATGGACTGAGAAGCATGGAGGCATTATCCTTGAGCAGCTTAAGCGTCTGGGTGCTTCCTGCGACTGGGACCGCACACTTTTTACCATGGATGAGACAAGGTATAAGTCGGTGATAAAAGTATTTAACGACCTGTACAGCAAGGGACTTATATACAGGGGGGTACGGATGGTGAACTGGGATCCGGATGCAAAAACTGCGGTGTCCGACGAGGAGGTAATGTATAAGGAGGAGGACTCCAGGCTGTATTATGTACGTTACAGGGTCAGCGGAACGGCGGATGAGTTTATCACCGTAGCCACCACACGGCCTGAAACAATACTGGGTGATACGGCTGTATGTGTTAACCCGGCTGATGAGAGGTATAAGTCCCTCGAAGGTAAACGGGTATTTGTGCCAATGGTTGACAGGGAGGTGCCCGTGATCTTCGATGATTATGTGGATATGGAATTTGGTACAGGCTGCCTTAAGATAACCCCTGCACATGATATTAATGATTATGAGATAGGCATTAATCACGGTCTTGATACTATAGATATATTCAATGATGACGGAACACTGAGCGGTGAAGCGGGTTTGTTTACAGGTACTGACAGGTTTGAAGCAAGAGAGAAGGCTGTGAAACTGCTTAAAGATCAGGGCCTGCTTGAGAAGACAGAAAATTACAGGAATAAGATTGGCCGTTCCGAGCGCACGAATGCAGTGATAGAGCCCAAGTTGTCAACGCAGTGGTTCCTGAAGATGGAAGAGCTGGCCAACCCTGCGCTTGATGCCGTGATGAATACAGAGATAAATATCTACCCTCCCAAGTTTAAGAATGTGTACAGGCACTGGATGGAGAATGTCCGTGACTGGTGCATTAGCCGCCAGCTGTGGTGGGGACATCGTATACCTGCCTGGTACTATGGTTCCGGAGAATTTGTTGTGGCGGAAAATGAAGATGATGCACTTGCACTCGCCCGTAAAGCCAGTGGAAATAATGAGCTGACAGCCCCGAATATAAGGCAGGATGAGGATGTGCTGGACACATGGTTTTCATCATGGCTGTGGCCCATTGCAGCTTTTAATGGTATACTGGAGCCTGATAACAGTGATATTAACTATTATTATCCCACCAATGCACTGGTCACAGCACCTGAGATATTATTTTTCTGGGTGGCAAGGATGATAATTGCCGGGTATGAGTACCGCGGTGAAAAGCCTTTTAATGATGTTTATTTACATGGTATTGTGCGGGACACCGAGCGGAGGAAGATGTCTAAATCACTTGGTAATTCACCTGATCCCTTAAAACTGATTGATAAATACGGGGCTGACGGGGTGCGCGTGGGAATGCTTCTGTGCTCACCGGCCGGCAATGACCTGTTGTATGATGACTCACTCCCTGAACAGGGGAGAAATTTTGCCAATAAGATATGGAATGCTTTCAGGCTTGTTAAAGGCTGGGAGACAGATGAAAGCATTGCCGAACAGCCTGCATGGTCTTCTGAAGCCGTTCACTGGTTCAGGAACAGGCTTAACCAGGCAATAAATGAGTATAATAAGGCCTTTGACAGGTACAGGATATCAGATGCCCTGATGATAGTGTACAGACTTTTCTGGGATGATTTTTCGGGCTGGTACCTTGAAGCTGTTAAACCCGATTACAGGAAGACTGTGGATAAAAAGACATACAGGCAAACGATTGCTTTCTTTGACCGGCTGGTAAGACTGATACATCCTTTTATGCCCTTTATTACTGAGGAGATATGGCAGATAATGGAAGAAAGGACTGCCGGAAGCAGTTTGATGGTGTCTGATATGCCGGAAGCAGGAGAGGTAAACACCGCTGTCCTGGATGATTTTGAGCATGCCCGCCTGCTTGTAAGTGCTGTTCGTAATCTGAGAAAGGAAAAGGGCCTGGGAAACAAGGAAATGCTCAGTTTATTTGTGAATAAGAATACACACAGCGGCTCACAGGCATTCAGTAAATATGTGGAAAGGCTTGGTAAGGTTGCCGGCCCGGAAGAAACAGAAAGCAAGCCTGAAGCTTCAGTCAGCTTTATGATTGGCACATCTGAGTATTACGTAGTGATGGAAGGAAAGATAGATGTTGAGGAGGAGATAAAGAAGCTCGGGGCCGAACTTGAATATAACAGGGGTTTTCTGAAAACAGTGATGAAAAAGCTGGATAATGAACGTTTTGTGAATAATGCTCCTGCAAAGGTTGTTGAGACCGAAAAGAAAAAGAAGAAGGATACAGAGATTAAGATAAGCTCATTGCTCGATCGTCTCGGGGAGCTGAAAAAGCTCAGGTGAGAAGGCGTGAAATTATTGCCTCACGTCCGGGTCAGGTGTCTTATATCCAGGGTCAGGTGTCTTACCTCCGGGTCAGGGCATGAGGCTTTTTATAAAATAATTTTCTTCAATCTTAACCATTTCCCAGTTATTATTCAGCACTATATGCCATCCTTCACCGGTGATATGCTGTTTTTCTTTTTTCACGTCCTTTGCCGGTATGCGGAGGAATTTCAGGTCAGGCGACAGAAGGCAGCCCCCTTCTTCAACCGCCAGCTTACCCCAGTTATCTGAGACCCTTATGGTCTGGTATATTATTCCGAGCGTATCAACAGGATCGGTATCTTCAGCCTCAAAGGAGAAGTTAGGGCTCTGCAGCTCAAGAAGCACAACAGGCTTTTCTGTAAACTTTGCTGTTCTGCGCCTCAGGCCTTCCCTTAAATATTCTTCGCGCACCCTTTCTTCCTCTTTTACACGGTCAATATCATAATTAAAAGCAAGGCTTCCTGCTATATCACGGCTTATCTCGGGTAGTGTGATATCATATATGTCCATTAATATCTTGCCAAGGTCGGAATCCCGGCTCTCAAGAGAGGTAAATTCAAAACCTGCCTCGTTCAGCAGGTGTGCATACAGATTGCCGTGAACAAAGCCGTATGAAAATGTATATGAACGGAAATCATAAATCATATGAAAATAATCAAGGAGCTTTTTAAGATATTCATCCTTGCCTGATGTACCTATCTTCATATAAGTAAATGAAGCAAGCCCTTCGTAATTTTCAAACCTGTTTTCATCCTGTATGTATCTGGGATACATCTCCCTTCGCGCTGACCTGAAAACCAGGGCATCCCTTATTGCCTGTCTTCTTGTCTCCCCTTTAGTGCGTATAGCCCTCTCCAGTGCTTTCCACTCCATCTTAAGCCAGAGCCGGGCTGTAGGCTCACTCATATGGCTGGTGTTATAGTCGGGTGTGTCCATCCCTTTTCTTATCTGCAGACAGTGGAACAGGCCGTGTATGCATCTGCTTGTTATCCTGTAATAATCCTCTTCTTCAGGCATTGGCGCCATGGCATACATGGTGCCCCCGTATTCAAGGGCATAGTTGATAACTTCCTCCCTGGGATAACTTCCTGTATAGATACCCTCTTTTGGTCTTAGCAGGCCCTGCTCATCCTGCACATTAGAGTACAGCTTGCGTGTACGGGTGTCAATAAGCAATATGGGTCCGTAAAGATTTTCACCCCAGAGCTCACCGTCATCTATATTGCATAATTTTTCAACCTCTGAAAAATAATACTTTGCCTTTTCTGCTGTAAAATACTCAATGCCTTTATCCTCATTGCATTGGGGCAGCAGCAGGGCGGAAAGTAAAATTATCACTGTCCATCTTTTCATGCTTGCCTGACTTTAATCTCCAAAAATAGTAAAATTCTCATACCGGGCTATTCCCTGCCCTGTATATTATGTTAATATATGTACTTAATGCTGATTTATCTTATTTGTTGCGACAGACTAAATTTTTATATTTGATGCCTTAATGTACCCAATAAAATATGTTATATGATAGATAATGAAATATTAATGAACCCGAATGAGCTTGTGCAATTTTTGAAAAAGCCTGCAGATCAGTTTACAAAGGCTGATATTATCAGGTTTATTGAAGCTCGGGGGATAGAGATGGTAAACTTCCGCTATGTGGCTGAAGACGGAAAACTCAAGACTCTGAATTTTGTTTTGTCCAGTCGCCGGCACCTGGAGTCACTTTTGTCAGAAGGGGAGCGGGTTGATGGTTCAAGCCTTTTTTCTTTTGTAGGAGCCGGGTCAAGTGATCTTTATGTTATACCCCGTTACCGCACTGCATTCGTGAATCCTTTCACGGAACAGCCTGCCCTCGATATTATGTGCTCATTTTATGATTATAAGGGGAAACCACTGGAAAGCGCTCCCGAGAACATATTGAAAAAGGCCTATAATCGCTTTGTGTCAAAGTCGGGATTAACAATGAAAGCACTGGGTGAACTGGAATATTATGTTAAGTCGGAAGAAGATGACCTCTATCCTGTTTTCGACCAGAAAGGATATCACCAGACCATGCCTTTTGCCAAGTTTGAAGCGCTGCGTTTAGAAGCCCTTGACCTTTGTGCAGGAGCAGGTTGTAACATCAAATACGGGCATTCAGAGGTTGGCAGTTTCACAAGCGAGGGAGAGAATTATGAGCAGCATGAAATAGAATTCCTGCCTACAGATGTGGATGTTGCAGTGGAACAGATGGTTATATGTAAGTGGATACTCAGGATGCTGGCTTATGAACATGGGGTGGAGATCAGTTTTGCACCCAAGATCACGGTAGGCAAGGCCGGTAATGGACTTCATATACATATGATGCTCGAGAAGGATGGTAAGAACATAATGTTGGAAGATGGAGAGATAAGCACTACAGCAAGGCGGATGATTGCCGGGATACTTGATCTTTCAGCTTCGCTCACTGCCTTTGGTAATACAATCCCCACCTCGTATCTGCGTCTGGTTCCACACCAGGAGGCCCCTACGAATATTTGCTGGGGCGACAGGAACAGGTCGGTGCTGGTAAGAGTGCCACTGGGGTGGACGGGCACCGGTAATATGATCTCAGATGCGAACCCGCAGGAGAAAAGCGAAGCTGGTTTTTCTGACAGTAAGCAGACAGTTGAATTCAGGGCTCCTGACGGATCAGCTGACCTTTATCTTTTAATGGCCGGACTGGTTACGGCTATTGAGCATGGCCTTGAGATGGATAATGGCCTTGAATATGCAAATGATCTGTATGTTTCCGGCAACCTGTTTGCAGATGAGAATAAATCCTTCAGGGACAGGTTGAAGCTCTTACCCGCATCATGCTGGGAGTCGGCTGAGAACCTGGAAAAACAAAGAGCCAGCTATGAGAAGGATAATGTTTTTCCTGCAGGATTGATAGATAATATAATAAAAAGGCTTAAGTCGTATGACGATAAGGATCTGAGTGAAAGGCTTTACGGAAAACATGATGAGCTGGCAGAGCTTGTAAATGAGTTTCTGCATTGCAGTTAGCTGTCTCCGTTCCCGGAGTTATTTGAATTGGCTGTCTTAATACTGGCATTCAGCTCGAAACCGGTTAGGAGGGTTATGGAATTGAGATAGAGCCATAACAGTATTACAAGCACCGTTCCCATTGAGCCGTACAGCTTATTGTACTGGTCAAAATTATTCACATAGGCAGAAAATCCCAGTGAGGTGGAAATAAAAAGCAGTGTGGCAAGGGAAGATCCGGCCGAGATAAACCTGAACCTGGCCTTCCTTGACGGGGCAAGGTAGTAAAGGAATGATATAGCAAGGAACAGCAGGCTTATTATAACCACCCATTTGGAGATAAGCAGGATATAAAAAACAATACTGCTTTCAATAATATTATTCTGTACCAGCCTCTCCACTGCTGACCTGCCGAAGATAAGAAGTATGGCCGAGATGGTGATAAGCAGGCCTATGATGAAAAAGAGGAAAAAAGCAATCTTCCTCTGTGCTATCCAGCTCCTGGTTTCAAATTTATGATCCGATACAACAAAAGCATTGATAAGAGCATGAATGCCGTTTGTGGACATTATGGCAGAGGCAAGAAACATGATTATAAGGAAGGCATCACTGCGGTTGGTAATAGCTTCAACAATACTCTGTTTGAAATAGTCATTGGCCCTTTCCGGCATTATGCTTTCAAAAAGTAAGATTACTTCATTCTGGAAATTAGGGATGGGGATATATGGTATAAGGGTAAAGAGAAAGAAGGTTGCCGGAACAAGGCTGAGCAGCAGGTTAAAGGCAATGGCTGATGCTCTTGTTACCAGCGCTCCTTTTCTGAATCCCCGTATAAAAAAAATAATAACATCGTAGATAGGAACCCTGTCAAATCCTGGCAGGACAAGCTTTTTAAGCCATTCAAGTCGACCGGTATTATGTTTGTTTCTGAACAATAACTTCATAAAGCTTTAAGGCTGATATCCATGCATTTAGCCTGGTGGGTGAGGGCGCCGACAGAGATATAGTCAACACCGCAGGCAGCGTAAGATCTTATTGTCCTCAGGTTTATTCCCCCTGAAGATTCAACAGGATACTTCCCTGCTATCATACCTGCAGCTTCTTTTGTGTCAGCTATACTGAAATTATCAAGCATTATCCTGTCAACCATACCTGTGTCCAGTACCTGTTTTACCTCATCAAGCGATCTTGTTTCAATAACGATTTTAAGGTTCAGTGTTTTTTCTTTGAGGTATTCATTAACCCTGTTAACTGCATTGCTGATTCCCCCGGCATAATCAATATGGTTATCTTTAAGCATTATCATATCATAAAGACCCATACGGTGATTAAGGCCTCCGCCAAGTCTTACTGCTTCTTTCTCAAGCACCCTGAAGCCGGGTGTTGTTTTCCGGGTATCAAGTATCCTTGCCCTGTATCCTTTAACAGCATTGACATATTTGCCTGTCATGGTAGCTATACCACTCATCCTCTGCATTATGTTAAGAACAAGCCTCTCCGACTTTAATAAGCCGCGTACCGGTCCTTCAACGATAAAGCCTGTATCTCCGGGTTTAACGGCAGCACCGTCATCCAGATGATTACTGACAGTTATCCTTTCATCAACAAGGCTGAAAACCCGGGAAGCTATTTCAATGCCGGCAATTATGCCTGTTTCCTTGATTATGAGTCTGGCTTTACCCCTTGCCCTGTCAGGTATGCAGGCTATAGAGCTGTGGTCACCTTCACCCAGATCCTCCGCCAGGGCGCGTTCAATAAGATCATTGATCGTTTCCGCTATCATCCTTCTCTATTCTAAGCTGATGAATAAGTGGTTTTGAGTTAATCTTTTTTATCAGGAAATACACCCTGAAATCATCTTTGCCCGTTTTTAAATTGCCTATGGCATAAGATGATTCAGTCCGGCCGCCTTTATGCTTGATGACAAAATCAATTGTAGGATAATCACGGAAAAAATCCTTCAGTATGCCTTCAGCAATTTTTTTGGTATAGAAATCTTCCTTATCCAGCAAAACCAGTTCCACCGTTGAGTTTAAATATTTTGAAAGCACATCAACATTACCTGCCTTAAAGGCAAGGGTGATTTCATCAGGTATATCTGCCGGCTGGGCAGATGTATCACAGAGAACCGATGATGCAGTAAATAGTATTATCGCTGCTATTATTCTCATGGGACTTATTTTTTAGAATGGTGCTCACACAAAAATAGGCGAAATTTATTAAATCATGAAATAGATTTGAATGTGTGGGCTGCTGCATCTTCATATTGTTTTTTTAAATTCGTAAGTTTATTGCTTTATCTTCGATCTTATGTGCAGGGTGTGTAAACTTATAAGCCTATGAAAATCGTCCTTCTCCAGGTTGGGAAAACAGATGATAAATATCTTAACGATGGATTATCCGTTTATCATTCAAGAATCCAAAAGCTGATGCCATTTGAGGTAAAAACAGTTGCAGAATCAAAGGCCAGGCAAAAAAAACCTGTGTCAGTAGTGAAAAAGGAAGAGGCTGAAAGGATTCTGGCTGCCTGCAGGAAAGGTGATACGCTAATACTTCTTGATGAGGGGGGCAAAAGCATGGGGTCGAGGAACTTCGCCACTTTTTTACAGAAAACAATGAATACAGGACCAAGGAGAATAGTGTTTATTATCGGAGGCCCCGGTGGTGTGCATCATGAGTTGAAAGACAGGGCTGATAAGGTTCTGTCGTTATCGGCAATGACTTTTTCTCACCAGTTGGTACGGTTATTGTTCGCTGAACAGCTATACAGGGCTTTAGCAATACTAAAAGGCATCCCTTATCATAATGATTGATTAATAAGAGCTGGCAAATGAGTTTTTCAATTACTAATCGCAGGTTAATAATAGTTCTGGTTTCGGCTTTTATCCTGGCAGTAGTATCAGATATCATCTCTGAAAGTGATATTAAATACACCCTGGAAGCAAAGTTTTTTGAAAACAAATTACATAAAGCTGAGAAAAAGAGTCTTGAATATCTGCAGAAACTCTCAGAGGCTGACAGCCTGTTTGATAGCGACATATTTTATGAAGAGGCTCATGATGAGCGTATATGTGCCTTTTTCAGATATGCAGGGGATAGCCTGGCAGCCTGGACCGGGAATAATTATTCCATACCTGCTTCTTATGACCCGGAGCTTTTCAATGAAAAATTTATACGCCTGGAAAACCACAGGGTGCTGGTAAACAGGCTGAGGCATGGGGATGATATTTTTATCTGTCTGATCGATATCTACAGGGATTATGATATCAGTAATAAATATATAGAATCAGGCTTTAACCCCGTGTTTGGACTTAATTTAGATACAGAGCTGGGCACAGACAGGGAAGAAGGCTATGCCGTTCATGATACAGGGGGTAAATACCTGTTTTCACTTGAATTTGACCGTGGGGATAATTTCCTGACCTCCCTCTCTGTGTTTCCGGTGGTATTATGGTTGGTATTCCTGGTTGTTTTTCTGATGCTTATCGACAGGCTTGCCGGCTGGATTGGACAGAAAGGTTTTCCCTACCTTTCATTTCTTTCCTCACTGCAGGCTGTGCTTATTCTGTACCTTGTTTTTCTTTTGCTGGATAAACCTGGCATATTTACAAGGATGGAGATTTTTTTATCCTTCAGGTTCAATCCCGGACCCCTGGTTCCTTCTCCAGGTCATTTATTACTGTTAAGTATATTCTTCCTTTTTGCTTGCTTTGAGTTTTACCGGCATTTCCCGGGTCCTGCATGTGAGGGCGAAAAGCATGGAAAAAAGCTGTTTATATTTATTCTTTATCTCTCTGTTGCCTCTTTTATTTTCTTTATCTTCAGCAGGTTGCTGTATGCACTTATTCTTGAATCAAATATTTATTTCAGGATATTTGAGATACTGGATATAGATATTTTTTCTGTAGTCACATTAAGTTCCGCATTACTGATAATTGCCGGTTTAAACATTTACCTCCTTAAGCTTGCATCCTTGTGCTCAGGGCTGTCAATAAAAACACTGCTGACTGCATTAGTTATTTCATCAGCCTTGCTCCACATTCTTCATTTTCTCTTTGGTGCCCCTTCAATAATACATATACTCGCTTTTATTCTGCTTGTGTTACAGGTCTGGATATTCAGGGCTGACAGAGGCAGGCTGGTAAATATTTCTGTTACCTTTGCCATTATTGCTGCCGCCTATACGGCATATTTAATCCCCAGGCTTACATGGCTGAAAGAGACAGAGAAACTCAAGGTCATAACAGTCAATTACAGTAACCAGAATGATATATACGGTGAAGGACTGCTGCTTGATATGTGGGAGGACCTTGAAAGTGACAGCCTTTTGCAGGCAGTGATGAGTGAGGATTTT
Organism: Bacteroidales bacterium; assembly: GCA_041685495.1. Lineage (GTDB taxonomy): Bacteria > Bacteroidota > Bacteroidia > Bacteroidales > VadinHA17 > UBA9300. The sequence goes on along the minus strand of JAWLFR010000003.1, from coordinate 8,676 downwards.
TTGAGTCATGATGATGTAAATTCAGTTTACTCATATCTTGATAATGAATATTTCAATGGCTACTGGGATAATTATGACAGGATATACACCATTTGCGAGGATGATTCACCATTGTTCTTTGAAAATGATACCGGCAGGGTGGAGAATTGTTTTGAATTTTTCCGTACAAGAATAGGGGAAAATGGTGTTATGCTGCGCGACAGTAACCTTGTTTTCCTTGATAATAAATCCGGGCGGCCTTATTATATGGGTTGTATATACTATGAAAAACCGGGGGGAGGAATGAACGGACTGTTTATTGAACTTATCAGCCTTGTAAGGTATACACAGTCAGGATACCCCGAGTTACTGATTGATGACGGCTATGATAAACAGGTAAATACAGGGGATTATTCTATAGCTAAATATATTAATGATTCGCTTGTTATGCAGACAGGTGATTATCCGTTTGATAACTATCTTTCCCTGCCCCTTAATGATACTACGGGGTTTACTACTGTACCAGGTTCCGGTAACAGGGAATACTTTATTTATACTGATGGTAAAGTATCAGTGGTGGTGGTACGTCACCATGTGGATTTTATGGATATAGTAGTAACTTTCACCTACATTCTTATTGCCAGTCTTATTATTTTCCTGCTTGCCCTGTTTATTATTCGGCCACCCCATAATATTTTTCCGGGGAGGCTTAATTTTACACAGAAGCTGCAGATTTCATTTATTGGTATCCTTCTCGGCTCGCTGGTTGCAATAGGAACAGTGGTTGTTATTCTGAGCATCAAACAGTATCATGGTAAGCATTATGAGAATATTGAGGAGAAACTGGGATCGGTATATATCGAACTGGACCATAAGCTGTCCGGGCTTGACACCCTGAGTAATGACTGGCAGGTAGAAGGTTATGCAAGTCTGGATGAGTTGTTGATAAAATTTTCAAATGTCTTTAAGACAGATATTAACCTGTATAATACCTCGGGAGAACTGATGGCTTCATCAAGGAGAGAGATGTTTGAAAAAGAGCTTAAGAGCGAGAGAATGGATTTCCTGGCACTGTCAAGACTGAAATATGATGGCGCAGCACAGTTTATTCACGAGGAAAGGATAGGCAGTATGGAATACCTGTCTGCTTATGCACCTTTTGTGAATAGCCGTAATGAAGTGCTGGCTTATCTTAATCTCCCGTATTTCAATATGCAAAGCCGGATAAGCCGGGAAACATCAAACCTGATTGCCGCAATGATTAATTTTTCGGTGATTATGCTTGTTATATCTCTCAGTATAGCAGCTTTTATATCGGTCAGGATAACAGCACCCCTGCGTATGCTCCAGAAGGGACTGGCTTCGGTGAAACTTGAAGAAAAAAGCCAGCCCCTTGAGTACAGGGGCCATGATGAGATATCGGAACTGGTAAGACAGTATAATGAGATGCTTGATGAACTGCAGGCCAGCGCTGTTAAGCTGGCAAGGTCGGAAAGGGAATATGCCTGGCGGGAGATGGCTAAACAGATAGCTCATGAGATAAAGAATCCCCTTACACCAATGAAGCTTAATGTGCAGCAGCTGTATAAAAAGTGGAAGGATAGCCCGAAGGATTTTGATGACAGTCTTAAGAAGTTCACTCAATACCAGATAGAGCAGATTGATAACCTCTCATCAATAGCAACTGAATTTTCTAATTTTGCCCGGATGCCAAAGACCAATCCGCGGGAGACTGACCTTGTAGGACATATTCACAGTGTGGCTGAATTATACAGTGATATAAGAAATATAGATTTTGAGATTGATCTTAACGGCCTTAAAGAGGTGCTGGTTTATGCTGATAAGGAACAGATGAATAGTATGTTGTCAAACATATTCAGGAATGCAGTGCAATCCATACCGGGCAATAAGAAGGGGCTCATAAGAATAAGCCTTTCGGTTAAAAATGATAAAGCACTGATCAGCGTTGAGGATAATGGGGTTGGTATACCTGAAGAGCTTAAAGACAAGCTGTTCGCGCCTAATTTTACTACCAAATCCTCAGGCATGGGCCTTGGACTGGCAATAGTTAAAAGAGTGGTTGAAACAGCAAACGGAAGAGTGTGGTTTGAATCAAAAGCCGGCAGGGGATCAACTTTTTATATTGAATACCCTGTCCTTTCATATGCTTAGAATTTTTCCCTGTAAATGAACTGCTTTGCCCTGTGAGGATTTTATAATCATGCCTTCCCGGCAAAAGCCGGTGAATATATTCTTTTTCAGGATAACAGGGTGTATGCTCCTGGTTTGGCCTTGTTTCATATAACAAATATCAGCTATCTTCGTATAATGGGAAGTTGATTCTTTTTAAAGAATAAATGCCATAGCCTGATTAAGTTGACTTGATTAATGTGATAAATTAATTATATTAGCATTGTTCAAGAATTAGTTAATGACCCGGTATCTGATAAGGTATATATTATTATTTATTTTTCTGTTTATTATTCCCTTAATGGCAGGAATGCCCCTTTATGGATCACCCCAGGAAATATCAGGAGTTATCAATAACTATGCCCGTGTAAACACCATTGCATCACAGGATGCAGTCATCCTTGATGAGGTGGGAGGGTTCAGTGATGGTGATACGGTGCTGGTAATGCAGATGAAGGGTGTTTCCGTACAGGTTACCCAGTCAACCGGCTTCGGCAGTGCAGTTCAATACGTGGGGGAGCCGGGGTATTATGAGTTTGTGATTATTGACCAGGTTGAACCCGGACCGAAAAGGATTACATTCAGAAGTAACCTCATCGGTTATTCTGATTATGATACCGGGAGTTTTGTACAGCTTATAAGAGTGCCCTCATATGAGAGTGCAACAGTAACAGGCGAGCTGAGCTGTGCGCCCTGGGACAGTATTAGCGGCACCGGTGGCGTGCTGGCTCTTATAGTGAATAAGAAACTTACCTTAAACGCAGACATTGACGTTACAGGTAAGGGCTATAAGGGAGGACCGGCAGCCACTCTTGATGGTACCCCTTTGGATGATGACCTGTTTTATCGTCCTGAGTCCTCAGATATAGCCGGTAGAAAAGGGGAAGGTATGGCCAGCCATGTTACCAATTTCATCACCCCTCTTTATCTTGATACAATTGCAAAGGGCAAAGGAGCATTATACACAGGAGGAGGGGGAGCTGTCGGGGAGTACTCCGGAGGAGGCGGTGGTGCAGGTTTTGGGGAAGGTGGTAATGGCTATTGGCAGCGTTCAGGTGGTTTTTTTTCCGGCCTGGGTGGCTGGGATGTTGATGATGCATATTTTTCTGACAGGGTAATTATGGGTGGCGGCGGTGGCGGCAGCGGTTATGATAATGCAGTCAGTACAGGTACCGGGGGTGCCCCCGGTGGTGGGATCGTTTTTTTACTTACCGATAGCCTGGCAGGTAACGGTCATGCTATCATGGCCAATGGTGATTCGCTGACAACCATAGCGGAGGGAAATGCCGGGGCCGGTGGAGGTGGAGGTGCAGGATCACTGGTTTTATCAGTTAAATCATTTGCTTCCTCGGATATCACGCTTGAAGCAAGGGGCGGCACAGGAGGTCATACCCGTGAGACCTTCGGGGCCGGCGGTGGCGGCGGTGGCGGACTGGTATGGCTTAGCGGTTCAGGAATGCCGGCTGAAGCCGATGTGGATGTGAGCGGAGGGCACGGTGGCAAAAGAAATTACCCCACGGGTTCAGTATCAGGAAGTGATGGCAAGGCCGGAACGATCCGCTCAGATCTTAAAATGCTGCTTAACGGCTTTCTCTTCAATTCGATAATATCCTCTTTTACCGGAACACAGACCGACTCAATCTGTTATGGTATGAAACCACAGATGATGGCCGGCACGGAACCGGTAGGAGGGGTTGAACCATATACTTTCAGGTGGGAGAAAAAGGGAGATGACGAATCGGCATGGTCACTGGTGTCCGAATCAGAGACCTTACAGAACCTTGTGCCTGATGTGCCGGAAACAGACACATTGCAGTTCCGGAGGGTAGTGACAGACTCTAATACGAGTCCGGTATCCGATACCAGCAAGGCGGTAACCATTATAGTACAGCCGCTGATAACAGGTAACCTGGTGGGATATGACACAATAATTTGCGCAGGTCAGGACCCGCAGTTGCTGCTGCCTGCCGGTGCCGGTCCGGGTGGAGGCAATAACAATTATTTCTACCAGTGGATAGACAGTACAGCAACAGACAGCTGGCAGTTTGCACCGGGAACGGGGACAAACAGTGATTATGATCCGCCCGCACTGACGGCAACAACATATTATTCAAGGGTTGTGATATCCGGACGCTGTATAGACACCAGTAATGTTACAACAGTGGAGGTGCTTCCGGTAATAAGCAATAATGATATTGCTGAAGACCAGCTTATATGTTATGATATGCTTTTTGATGATCTTACAGGTTCAGATCCTTCTGATGGCGACGGAAGCTATACATTTGAGTGGATCAGCAGTTCAGACCAGAACAACTGGTCAACTGCCGGAGGAACGGCTGATACCAGGGATTATGATCCCGACGAGACATTGACGTATTTTCCCGGCGAGAGGTATTACAGGAGGGTGGTTAAGTCAGGGCATCTTGACTGTTGCATTGACAGCTCGGCACAGGTGAAGCTGACAAGCCTGCCGGTAATTAGCAATAACACGGTCTCAGCAGATAATACCGTCTGCCAGGATTCTGTTCCCGCTACTCTTACAGGCAGTACACCCGGCGGAGGTGACGGGAGTAACTATACATATATATGGGAAGACAGCACCAGGTCATTATCATGGTCGGTAATTGCAGGAGCTGAAGACAGGGACTATCACCCCCCCGCCCTGGCTGATACAACATGGTACAGGCGCATCATACTGTCTTCGGCATGTGATGATACAAGTAATGTTGTGGTGGTAAACGTTAACCCGTCAATACTGGATAATACTATAAGCACATTGTCCGGTGCAGCCGATACTATAATATGTTACGGGCAGACACCCCTGCAGTTAAAAGGAGAGATACCATCGGGTGGCGATGGCTCTTATGCTTATGAATGGCAGCACAGTGAAGACGGGCAGAGCTGGAGCACTGCGCCAGGCAGCTCTGACCAGCCCGCTTATAATCCTCCGTCATTGACAGACACAACATGGTACCGCCGGATAGTGTTATCTGGTGCATGTGAAACAGTGAGTAACGAAATTAAGATAACAGTGCTGCCTCTTATAACAGGCAATTCCATAAGCCCGGACCAGATGATATGCTATAATACGCAGCCTGCACTTATTGAAGGCAGCGAACCGGAAGGGGGTGACGGCTCCTATACCTACCTCTGGGAACAGAGTGATGATAATATGACCTGGACCGCGGCGGCAGAGACCAATAATGAAAAGGATTACCAGCCGGGCGTGCTGACAGATAAGACCTGGTACCGGCGCATAGTGTTATCAGGATTTGCCGATTGCTGCGGTGATACAAGCAATGTGGCGGAAACAGGTATCTACCCGCTCCCTACAGGAACCATCACAGCCGCACAGGATACCAGCTGTGCCGGATCTTCCATAACAGTATCAATGAGCCTTACAGGCGCTGCTCCCTGGACCGTCACCCTTAATGACGGCAGCGCTGATCTTCCTTCTTTTACAGCCGGGACTGCGAATTATGATTTTACACATGCACCTGAATATACCAGTGACTATACTTTTGTTTCAATAGTTGATGATAATTCATGCGTGGCCACCTCAATGAGCGGATCAAGATCTGTTGTTGTGTATGAGGTGCCTGTTGCAGATGCCGGTATGGATGATGACGCATGCGGACCTGTTTATGATCTGCAGGCCAGCCCAAGCGCCGGTAACGGATTGTGGAGCAATTCTGAGGGGGCCATAGATAATATAGCGGATGCTAGCAGTCCCGCCACAGAGGTTACGGTGGGAAGCTACGGTGATCATACCTTCTGGTGGAAGGAAACAAACTGGCAGTGTATCGATTCGGCATCCGTTACCATCACTTTCTGGGAGGAGCCTGAACCTGCAGATGCAGGAAGGGATACCACACTTAAGCCTTACCAGACTGAATATACCCTTGATGCTGCTGAGCCGACAGCCGGCACAGGTACCTGGACCCTTATAGAGAGCCAGGGTAATCCAACTTTTTCCAATGAGAATGATGCCCTAGCAACCGTCTATGACCTTCTGCACGGTGATAATATATTTGAGTGGACCATAGTTAACGGTATCTGTTCCACATCAGACAGGGTTAAACTGTATGTGCCAATGGTGTTTATACCAAACGGCTTTTCTCCTGGCGGGAATGATGCTATTAATGATGTTTTTGAAATCCGGGGGATTGAAAACACTGACAATACACTGGTCATTACAAATATGGCGGGTGCTGTGGTATACAGGACAGGCAATTACAGGAATGACTGGAGAGGGACAGGTATGGATGGCAGGGATCTGCCGGAAGGGACATATTATTATTTTCTTACCATTAAATCGCCTGTTAACGAGACTTACAGCGGCTATGTGGTCATAAAGAGATAGATGAAGAGATTTATATATATATTGTTTTTACTGATAATTGCATTGCCGGCAATAAGGGCACAGAACTACCCTGTTTACAGCCAGTACCTGCTTGACGGTCTGGTTATAAATCCGGCATATACCGGTACCCGCGAGGTGCTTACCGCCTCACTGTCGCTCAGACGCAAATCAATGAATATTGAGGGAGAACCGGTAATGGGTACATTCTCGCTCCACTCACCCTTGAAGAACGACCGTATAGCCCTGGGTATTATGTCTCATTACCAGACATACGGTGTAACAACAAAAGCCAGTATCTTCGGTCAGTATGCCTTTCATATTAAAACAGCTAAAGGGCGATGGTCGCTGGGATTAAAGGCGGGGGCCGATATGGTAAACAATAACTATTCGGGCGTCTCAACGGTAGAGCCCGATCCTGTGTTCACTGAGGCTGTATCTTCCTATACCCTGCCCAATGTGGGTGTGGGTGTGTATTACAGCTCAGATGTTTTTTTTGCAGGGGCTGCAGTGCCAGAGATGTTCAGTTACAAGGAAAACAGCACCGCCAATGGCTATGAATTTTACCATGATTATGAGAATTATTACTTTATGGCTACGGCCGGTGGACTGATAAGCTTTACCGATGGTTTGAAGTTTAAGCCATCGGCACTGGTAAGGTATTCTCTCAGCAGGCCCCTGTTAATAGATCTGAATGGCAACTTTATAATATCAGACCTCTTATGGCTGGGATCATCATGGAGGCTTGGCGAAGAGGTGCTGGTGGGCATCATAGAGCTGCAGCTGAACCAGCAGCTGAAGCTGGGCTATGCATATGAATATAATCTTGGTGAGATAAGTACTTTTGTGGGTGGCACACATGAGGTGGCCCTGAGGTTTGAATTCGGCAAGAAAGTAAGCGCTTCAAATCCACGTTATTTTTAAGATGAGGAAACAGTACAATACATACATAGCGTTAATAATATTTTTACTGTCGCTGCCGGTGATACAGGCACAGGATAGCGATATGATAAAGATAAGGAAGCTTCCTTTTAACACCAGGCAGTTTAATGAAATGACTCCTGTGTTACTGGAGAAAGGTATTGTGTTTTGTTCAGACCGGCGTACATCAGGAGTGGTGAATAATAAAACATTCGATGATGACAGGTTATATAATATATATTATGCACCACGTAAAGACAGCCTGGACTGGGGCCGGTCAGAGATCTTTTCCGGGGATCTGAAGTCACTCTTTAACCAGGGGCCGTTCTGCTTCAGCCCGGACGGGCGTCAGATATATTTTACGGGTGATATAGAAAGAGGTAAAAGGGCATTTAAGAAAGGCTTCCGCAACAGGAGCGGTATATTTATAGCCGAAAAAAGAGGCAGGGAATGGTCTGAACCCAGTGCTTTTGAGTATAATGACCCTTTATGGAATCTCGGACATCCCTTTATCAGCAGTGATGGGCGATACCTGTTTTTTTCATCGGATATGCCTGGTGGACAGGGTGGTTCTGACCTGTATATCTGTGAATGGGAAAATGGTAGTTGGTCTGAGCCCTCCAATCTTGGTCCGGCTATAAACAGTCCCGCTGCCGAACTGTATCCTTTTTTCAGCGATGCCGGCGAGCTGTTTTTTTCCTCTGACCGCGTGGGCGGCATGGGAGGGCTCGATATTTACAGTTCACGGATGAATAATAAGGGATGGACCGAACCGGTGTTGATGCCTGAACCACTTAATTCAGCGGCCGATGATTTTAGTTTTTTCAAGGGGACTGATCTTGGTGAGGGCTTCTTTGCTTCAAACAGGGATAAAACGGATGATATTTATATGTATTCATCCCTGCTGAAAAGGAAAAGTACATGCAGTGAGATGGTCTATGATAATTTCTGCTTTGAATTTATTGAAGCAAATGCCATGAGACTTGACTCTATGCCCTTCAGATACGAATGGGATTTTGATGATGGCAATAAGGCCAGCGGGATAAGGGCAGAACATTGTTTTGAAGAGCCGGGCACCTATCTTGTTAAGCTCAACGTGGTGGATATGATAACGGGTGAGGTACAGTATAACGAGGTAAATCACCTGCTACAGCTGGAAAAGACGGAGCAGGCATTTTTTACCGCCCCTGATACCTGCTATGCAGGTGAAACCATTAGTCTGGATG
>JAWLFR010000024.1:0-24830 GCA_041685495.1 Bacteroidales bacterium | reverse complement strand
GGCATATCTGTATACGACCGCATGAGCAAAAAATACGGACAGAGTGTGCTGGGACTTGATTATGATTCTGATAAAGTTAAATACCTGAATGAATCCGGAAGAAATGTGATTAAGGACGATGCAACGGACATCGAGTTCTGGGAACGGGTTTACCATATGCAGGATCGTAAGAAACAGGTTAAACTTATTGCCCTGTGCATGGATGACCATAAATCAAACCTCTTTGCAATAAAAAAACTTAAGTCCATTAACTATACCGGGAGAATAGTTGCTACCGCCAGGCATGATGATGATATGAAGGAACTCAAAAAACTGGGCATTGATTCAGTGTATAACCTGTATACAGAAGCAGGTATGGGTCTGGCAGATCATGTATGTGCTGAAAGAAACGGTAAATCATAAATACATATATATAATACAGGTATCATAAATTTCAAATGGCCTTTGGATGTTAAAAAAATACTTAGTACTTTTGCAACGCCTTTCAAAAAAGGAACCGGAGATTCAGTAGCTCAGCTGGTAGAGCACATCCCTTTTAAGGATGGGGTCCTGGGTTCGAGACCCAGCTGAATCACCACTAGAAGCAGGAGCATAAATCTCCTGCTTTTTTTATTTAATATGACGATATAAGACATTACAGGGGTCTCTCACCGCCACAGCGACAGTCTGGCTCCTCGCTAGATTTGCCCACCGGGCAAATCATTAACGCTCGGCCCGGTTCGAGACCCAGCTGAATCACCACTAAAAGCAGGAGCATAAATCTCCTGCTTTTTTTAGTTGGAGGGTCTTTTTATCCGGTCTTCTTATTTATATAGTTTTAATCCTCGGAAGCTTCCATAAGGAGATCGCGATAGGTTGAAAATATTCTTGATTTTGAAAGAAAGCCAAGATATTTACCCCCGTCAAGCACGGGCAGGTTCCATGCACCTGTTTTGCGGAATGTTTCCATCACGCTTTCAACATTTTCGCTTTTATCTATATAAGAAGGAGGCATAACCATAAGATCACTTACAATTGTGGTATCATAAAGCTCTTTATCAAACATAATATCCCTTACATTATCAAGCAGCACCACACCTTCCAGTACCCCAATCTCATCCACAACGGGAAACACGTTTCGTCTTGATGCTGATATAACCTTAACCAGCTGGCCAAGGGTATCTTCAGATCTTACCGTTATAAGATCCGTTTCTATCTCACGTGTCCAGTCCATTCGTGCCAGAACAGCCTTATCCTTATGATGTGTTATTAACTCCCCTCTCTTTGCCAGGCGCTTATGATATATAGAATGTTTTTCGAATCCCATCACTGTCATATATGATGCTGTTGATGTAATTATCAGTGGTACCAGCAGGCCATAGCCCCCGGTAATCTCTGCGATAAGAAAAATAGCTGTCAGGGGAGCATGCATTATGCCGGCCATGGCTCCGGCCATCCCGGCCAGTGTAAAGCTGCTTTCAGGTAAACCGCTATTGCCAATAGTGTTAATAAGCCTGGCCATAAAGAATCCACTAACGCCGCCAATAAATAATGAAGGAGCAAAAACACCTCCAACACCACCTGCACCATTTGTTGAACTGCTGGCTATTACCTTCAAAAGTGCCAGGGCCAGTAAAAATGCCGGCAGGAACCATATCCTGTCAGCTGTCCCTGTAAAAAAGCTGTTTTCAAAAAGCGCGGCTGTATCTCCATTGAGAAGCTGGTTTATAGTATTATATCCCTCCCCGTATAAGGGCGGCATCATAAGAATAAGGATACCCAGCACTGTACCCCCGGTAATAAGACGCAGGTAAGTATTCTTCACCCTGCTGTATAAGCCTTCCAGGTATAGGGTTGTACGTGTAAAATAGACCGATAACAAGGCAGTGCCAATACCCAGTAGTATATACCAGGGTATATTGCCCAGGGAAAAGGATTCACTGAGGGCAAAAGAAAAAAGCAGACCCTTGCCCATAAGAAAATATGACACTGTGGCTGCGGTAACAGAAGATATAAGCAACGGTACAATGGAAGAAATTGTAAGATCAAGCATCAGTATTTCCAGTGTAAATACTATACCGGCAATGGGAGCTTTGAATATCCCGGCCACTGCTCCGGCCGCACCACAGCCAACAAGCAGAGTGATATTCCTGTAATTCATTTTCATAAGGCGGCCTATATTTGACCCTATTGAAGCACCGGTAAGCACCACTGGGGCCTCAGCACCAACCGATCCACCAAAGCCTATAGTGAAGGTGCTTGCAACTATTGATGACCAGTTATTATGAGGACGTATACGGCTGTTTTTTTTTGAAATGGCATAAAGAATACGACTGACACCGTGACCGATATCATCTTTAATAATATATCTTACAAATAGAACTGTCAGCAACATACCTGCCATCGGATAAGCCAGGTACAGGTAGTTTCCCGTATCGCCACGCGACCAGGTAGTAAGCAAATTTTCTGTATAATGTATGACATTTTTTAGCAGTACAGCAGCAAATGCGCTTAACATACCGGTTATCAAACTGAGTATATACAGGAAACGACGCTGGTCAATATTCCGTATCCTCCACTTTAAAAAGCGCCCCAGCAAATTTGAAAATCTAAATATGGTCATGATTTGATTACTATTCATCCATAAAATTACGCATCATAGCCCTGTATTGCGAGAAAACATTTGCCCTTGATACAAAGCCCACATATTTCCCGCCGTCCAATACAGGAAGGTTATAATGAGATGATGTCTGAAACTTATATGCCACATCTTCCATGGACTCATGAATTGACACAGTAGGTGAAGGCATAAACATCAGGTCCCGCACAAAAGTATTATCATATAATTCCCGTTTGAATACGATATGGCGTATATCATTGACCCACACAACACCCAGAAAAGTATTCTGATCGTCAACCACCGGGAAAATATTCCTGGAAGAGCGGGAAATTTCCTTAACAAGATCTCCCAGTGATGCATCTGGTGAAACGGTCCTGAGATCAGTCTCGATAAGACTTGACACATCCATTAAGGACAGGGCTGCCTTATCTTTATCATGTGTTATCAGTTCGCCTCTCTGCGCCAGCTGATATGTATAAACCGAATTCTTTACAAAAATCTTAAGTGTTGCATAGGATATAGTGGATGTTATCATCAGTGGAATAAATAATTCATAGCCCCCTGTTATCTCCGCGATAAGAAATATTGAAGTAAAAGGTGCATGTATAACGCCTGCTATCATCCCTGCCATAGCAACCAGCACAAAATTACTTGCTTCAACTTCAAAGCCAAAATAATTGAGCAATATGGCAAAAAACAAACCTGCATGAGCACCGGTAAACAGCGTTGGTGCAAAAATACCGCCGACGCCACCGCTGGAAAAAGTTACGGAGGTGGCAATAACCTTGAATACTATCAGCAGCACCAGGACCAGCAGCATTACCAGGATGTTTTCCCTGTAATTATAATACAAAGAGTCAGCAAAAAGGTAATCATATTCACCTGCAAGGGCACTGTTTACACCTTCATAACCTTCTCCAAAAAGGGCAGGCAGTATAAAGATCATGAGTCCAAGCAATATACCCCCGGCTATTAACCTGTATACCCAGCTTTTAATCAAGCGGAATTTATCGGCTATAAAGATATAAACCCGTGTAAAATAGACTGAAGCAAAGCCGGTGAATATACCCAGTATGATATAAAAGGGTACATCGCTGAATACAAATCCCTGTTTAAGACTAAAAGTATAAAGGAAATTCTGACCAAGAAATAAATAGGAGGTCAGTACTGCTGATACACTGGATATAAGCAAGGGTACAATTGAAGCCATTGAAAGGTTCAGCATAATTACCTCAAGTGCAAAGACAATAGCTGCAACCGGTGCTTTGAAAATAGCAGCCATAGCAGCCGCACAGGCACAACCAAGCAGAGTCATCACCTGTTTGTAACTTAGCTTCAGCTTTATCCCCAGGTTGGACCCTATAGCTGCACCTGTTGCAACGCTTGGTCCTTCAAGTCCAACCGAACCACCAAAACCAACTGTCAGAGCACTGGCTATAACAGAGGAAAACATATTATGCTTTTTTATCTGGCCGCTTGTACGCGAAATGGCAAAGAGAACACCGGGTATACCATGACCGATCTCCTGCTTAAGCAGGTATTTTGTGAATAAAACCGTTGCCAGTATACCAGTAACGGGCAAAAAAAGATAAAATATATTATAATGCTCAAGATCAAAACCGTCCGAAAGAAGATTTTGTATATAGTGTACAAGAGTCTTGATGATAACAGCCCCAAAACCTGCGGATACACCTATCACAACACTTAGCAGGATAATAAAAGTCCGGTCGCTGATATTCCTTTTGCGCCAGCTCAGAAACCTGTCTATTGGACGCCTTTCTACCATGAATGCAAATATAAAAACAATAACAATCCACAATGCCTGTTTTTTAATTAAGTTTGCAAATAAGGGCGTATAATGAGAGCTTATATAAAAACCATACTAATTTGCTTTTTCCTGACGGTAACACTTCCGCTGGGCGCACAGGATACTGATATTCCGCTGGCACCGGTCCTTGACCTTGTTACAGTTGAGCCTTCAACAGGTCATACAACACTCTTATGGTCAGCCGGCGGGTCTCCTGATGTGGCCGGTTATATCATATACCTGTACATTAACCAGGAGGGCTATGCCATAGATACAGTTTACCGGCCAGAGGCAAGGTCATACACCAATACCAAATCAAATGCTGCCTATTATTCTGAAAGTTATGTTATTGCGGCTATTGATTCATCTGACAATATCAGCCCGCTGTCCAACTTTCTAAATACCGTGTACCTGCAGGGTCAGCTTGATACCTGCGGGCATAATATAGATCTTCAATGGAAGGGATATATAACTGAACCCCCTTCAGTCAGCGAATACAGGATATATTACTCCAGGGACGGGAGCGAATACAGTCTGGAAGCCATAACAGGAAGCAGTGATACAGCTTACAACAAGGACAATTTTGATTCATATTCAGAATATTGTTTTTATGTTGAAGCGGTATTGCCAGGGGGCCTGTCATCACATTCAAATACCTTCTGCATTCAAACCATGCTGCCAAGGCCGCCCGAATGGATAAATGCCGATTATGCCAGTTATAACGATGAGGGGGAAGTAAACCTGTCTTTTACAACTGACCCGGCATCAGAAATGAGAAAATTCAGGATTGAGAGAAGTACAGATTCATTAAGCGGCCATGAGATAATTTATGAAGGCAGCCACAGCAACCCACATATTGAATATACTGATAATGATCCTCCGGAGGGAGTAAACTATTACAGGATGTCAGCGCTTAACAGTTGTAATGAACCGGTAGTGCATTCTAATTACGCATCTGCCATCAATTTGAATATATCAGAAGAAAACGAGCTTATCCGTCTGCAATGGACAGGCTATTATAACTGGCTGGGAGGGATTGCTTCATACAGGGTGATGAGGAACAACAGGGGATTCTATGAAGAGATAGCCATACTCGGCAGCACGGATACGAGCTATACGGATAATATAAGGGATTTCCTGTACGAAACGGATCAGGAAGATATATGCTACCGGATTATTGCTGAGGAAGGACCAAATCCATACATCCAAGGGGCAAGCAGTACATCTGTTACAAGGTGCATCAGACAGCCTGTAAATATACACATGCCAAATGCTTTCACCCCTGACAATAATAACATGAATGATATATTCATGCCCCTTATCTCATTCACTCCCCGTGATTACAGGATGATCATAAAAACCAGGACAGGGAAAACTGTTTTCGAAACAGATGATCATCTTCAGGGCTGGGATGGCAGGCATGGAAGTAAAAAGATGCCCCAGGATGTTTATATCTGGTTGCTTAGAGTTGAAACACCCGAAGGTAAAACGATTAACAAAACAGGCACCGTTACAATAATTTTTAATCAGGACAGCCCTTAAAAGGGTTTAAAATGACTTTAATAATCGCTATATTTGCATTTGGGCGAATGACAAGAGATATGGGGAACAAGAATATTTTCACAGAGGAAGATTTCGCACTGATCAACAAAGAATTCGATGCCTTAATAAACAATCTGCACAGGTGTAATACTCCAGAGTGTATAGACTTGATTACAAGAGCATTTAATCTTGCCAACAAGGCACATATGAATATGCGGAGGCGATCAGGCGAACCGTATATTATACATCCTATTGAAGTTGCCAGGATTGTAAATTCCGAACTTGGTCTGGGTGCCAAAGCTATTGCTTCATCCCTGCTTCATGATGTTGTAGAGGATACCGAGTATACTATTGATGATATAGAAAGACATTTCGGAAAGAAAATTTCATCCATAATTGATGGACTAACAAAGATATCCAGCAATTATGATAACAGGAATACTTCTCAGCAGGCAGAGAATTTCAGAAAGATGCTGCTAACCCTTTCAGATGATATCAGGGTTATATTGATAAAAACAGCTGACCGACTGCATAATATGCGCACCCTTGATTCACTGCCTGAAAGGAAAAAAATGAAGGTTGCAGGAGAAACTATATACTTATATGCCCCACTGGCACACCGTCTGGGCCTTTTTGCCATAAAAACCGAACTGGAGGATCTGAGCCTCAAATACCGGCATCCCAAATTATTTGATGAGATAAGCAGGAAGCTAAAACACAGCGAAAAGAAAAACCAGGCAATGATAAACAGGTTCTCCCTGCCCATTATTGACAGGCTGCAATCTGAGGCACTGGATTTTGATATAACAGGCAGGCCAAAATCCATATATTCGATATGGAAAAAGATGCAGACCAAGAACGTTCCTTTCGAAGAAATATACGATATTCTTGCCGTAAGGATCATCTTCGACCCAAAGGAAGGTGTCTCCGAAAAAACAACCTGCTGGAATATTTATTCCATTATCACAGATATTTATATGCCAAAGCCTGACAGGCTTCGAGACTGGGTAAGCAGGCCTAAAGCAAACGGATATGAAGCGCTGCACCTTACGGTAATGGGACCTCATGGAAGGTGGGTGGAAGTGCAGATAAGGAGTACCCGGATGGATGAGTATGCAGAACGCGGCTACGCAGCACACTGGAAATACAAGGGAGAAAGCTCACAGGAAAGCGAGCTGGATAAATGGATAAGGAAGATACGTGAGATGCTTGAGAATCCAAATAGCGATCCCATTGAATTCCTGGATGAATTCAAAATGAACCTTTTCTCATCTGAAATAATGGTTTTCACTCCCAAAGGCAATATTATAACACTGCCCAAGGGTGCTACTGCCCTTGACTTTGCATACGAAATACATACAGAAGTGGGCAACAGTGCTATAGGTGCAAAAATCAATTATAAACTTCAGACCTTAAATACCACGCTTCACAGTGGCGACCAGGTTGAGATTATTACAAGTGACACTGCCAAACCTGCAAATGAATGGCTTGATTATGTTACCGTTGCTAAAGCAAAGTCCGCTATAAAGCATGCATTAAGAGCAGAAACAAAAACCTTGATAGATAAGGGAAAAATGATGCTCGAATCAAAACTGAAAGAACTGAAAATAACGCATAATTCAGATGTATATAAGAAATTGCTGCCGGCCTACGAATGTACCAGCCGGGACGACCTTTATTACAAAATAGGAAGTAATGCAATACCTCTTGACAAGCTGAAAAAAACACTTAAGAAAAATCCCAGCAGCCGTATGGTAAAATACTGGGAACTTACAATGTCAGGCCTCCAGAAAGAGAACAAAAGCAGCCAGAAACAAAAATCGGATAATATCGATAACAAAACGCCCTACCTCATTAGAGAAAGCGTGGATGAGTCAGGACCATCATATGAAATTGCCAGGTGCTGTAAGCCAATACCAGGTGATGAAGTCATTGGCTATCTCAATCCTGATAACGATAAGATAATTATACATAAGCCCAAATGCCCGGTAGCCGTCAGACTGATGTCCAGCGAAGGCAACAGGCTTATTGAAGTTAAATGGACCATTCACAAGATGGTATCCTTCCTTTCTCAGATCCACCTGGAAGGAATAGACAGGTTAGGCGTTGTAAATGATATTACAAACATAATATCAGGTGAACTGAGCGTCAATATGCGAAATATCACTATTAATGTGCATGAAGGCAAATTTGAAGGCACCATAGATGTTTATATACACCACAGCAAAGACCTTAACAACTTGATTATGAAACTGGTGAATATAAAAGGGGTGGACAGGGTCAAAAGAGTGGAGGATTTTAGCTGATCCGGCATCTTAAACGACAGGAGAAGATACTTTTTGTGTTCATGAAAAAATGGTTTAATTTAGTTTCCTGATTATTTTAATTTGGTTTAAATATGGTTAATGAAGAAACCAAAAAAACCGTAAAACAGATATTTACAGAATATCTTGAGAAGAAGGGCCACCGTAAAACACCGGAAAGGTTCGCCATTCTGGATGAGATATATTCCAGATCAGGACATTTTGATATTGAATCTCTTTATATCTTTATGAAAAACAAGAATTACAGGGTAAGCAGGGCTACGCTTTATAATACAATAGACCTGCTGCTTGACTGCAACCTTGTAATAAAGCACCAGTTTGGAAAGAATATAGCCCAATTCGAAAAAGCCTATAATTGCGGACAGCATGACCATCTCATTGATACTGTGACAGGTAAGGTTATTGAATTTTGTGATCCACGTATACATGAAATAATCAATACAGCCTGTGAACTGAATAACTTCAGCCCCTTGTATCACTCTCTGTATATTTACGGTGTAAGTAAGAAAACCAAAGAATGATAATTCATTAAGCTGAAAGATATTTAATAACTTTGAAAATATACAGGCTATTCTGACCTCAGTTCTGATTACCCTGAGCTTAAGCAGGTAGCGATGGTAACAACCTGGTTTATTGAGTAATAAATCAAAATATCATGAAGCGTTTACTGTCTGACCCACTACACCTTGGCATTGATATCGGATCCATTTCCGTTAATACCGTTTTAATCAATGATAATTCCGAAATAGTTTATGAAAATTATTCTTATTGCCAGGGCAGACCCTTCATGGTGGTTCTGAAAATATTAAGAAATATTGAAAAAGAATACGGTCTGAGCAGTTTCTCCACGGTGTCATTCACCGGAAGCGGTGGCAAACAGGCAAAAGAACTAATGGGAGGAGCATTTGTGAATGAAGTGATTGCCCAGGCCGATGCGACCACCGGATTATATGGTAAGGTCCGTACAGTAATAGAGATAGGCGGAGAAGACTCAAAACTTATACAGCTGGAGCCAGGTGAAAACATAAAAGCTTCACGCCTGTCAGATTTTGCCCTTAACAGCCTGTGTGCTGCAGGCACGGGCTCTTTCCTTGATCAGCAGGCAAAACGTATAGGGGTAAATATAGAAGATGAATTTGGTGCACTTGCCGGGAAATCAGCTTACCCACCCAGAATTGCCGGTCGCTGCAGTGTCTTTGCAAAAAGTGATATGATACACCTTCAGCAGGTAGCAACGCCTTTGCATGATATAGTTGCCGGATTATGTTTTGCAGTGGCAAGAAATTTTAAGGCCACCCTGGGTCGCGGCCGCAATATCGAAAAGCCGGTATCTTTCCAGGGCGGGGTGGCTGCTAATGAAGGTATGAGAAGAGCTATTAGGGAGGTTTTCAACCTGCAGGAAGAAGATCTAATCATCCCTGCATACTATGCTTCCATGGGCGCCATCGGTGCCGTTTTCAATACTCTCAGGAATAAAAACACCTGTGAGCCTTACCACGGAGTTACAGTGCTTGAACAATACATTAAATCCGGTAAGGGAAAGACACACCGCCTGAAACCGCTTACCGAATCATCCGCGGTGTATAATAAACAGATCAGGCAATTGCCTCATGCAAATGGTCTGCATGATGTTTACCTGGGACTTGATGTAGGCTCCCTGAGCACAAATGTTGTGCTTATAGACAGGGATAATAATGTTATCGCAAGAAGGTACCTCCCTACAGCAAGCAAACCCCTGGATGCAATCAGGCAGGGACTGAAAGAAATATATGAAGAAGTGGGCAACAGGATAAAGGTCAGGGCTGCAGGTACCACAGGATCAGGACGTTATCTTACAGGTGATTTCATAGGGGCGGATACTATACAGAATGAGATAACAGCCCAGGCAAGAGCGGCCATAACTTATGACAGAAATGTGGATACTATATTTGAGATAGGCGGACAGGACTCAAAATATATCAGCATAAAAGATGGTGTGGTGGTTGATTTTGAGATGAACAAAGTATGTGCTGCAGGCACAGGATCCTTCCTTGAAGAGCAGGCGGAGAAGCTTGGTATAAATATAAAGGAAGAGTTTGGAAGGATGGCACTGGAGGCCGTACAACCGGCCAGGCTTGGAGACCGATGCACCGTGTTTATGGAATCTGACCTTAACTCCCACCAGCAAAAAGGTGTGGCACTTAATGACCTGCTGGGCGGACTGGCATATTCAATAGTGCAGAACTATATACAGAAAGTGGTAGGGGAAAAACCAATTGGTGATAATATATTTTTCCAGGGAGGGGTTACAAATAACAAGTCTGTTGTATCGGCTTTTGAGAAAATAACAGGGAAAAAAATTACCATACCCCCTCATTTTGATGTAACAGGTGCCATCGGGGCAGCTATACTGGCAAGGGAACAGATGACCGGGTCTGGCAACTCAAGGTTTAAGGGCTTCGATATAAGCAGAAAAAAATACAGCACAAAAAGATTTACCTGCCAGGCATGCTCAAATAACTGCGAGATACAATCAGTAAAGATTGAAGGTGAAGAAAAAGCACTCTTCTACGGGGGGCGCTGTGAAAAATATGAAAAAGAAGAAAGAAAGAAAAAAGATAACAGTATCCCGGATCTCTTTAAGGAAAGAAACAGGATGCTGCTGGGCGACTATAAGGAGGATGCAGACAGGGTTAAACCATGCATTGGCATTCCCCGTGCCCTGATGATCTTTTACCAGCAGTTTCCCTTCTGGAGGAATTTTTTTGAAGAACTGGGCTTCAGTATCATAATATCAGACCCTTCGGATAATAAACTGGTAAGGGAGTCGATTGAACTGATGGTATCTGAAACATGCCTGCCTGTGGAGCTGATGCATGGTCATATCAAAAATCTTCTTGATAAGGGTGTAGATAATATCTTTATCCCCTTTATTGTGAACGCCAGTGCCGGTAATGGTAATCCCACCAATAATTGTAACTGTCCCTGGGTGCAGGCCGCCCCTTTTATGGTAAGAAGTGCTTTCAGGGATGAGGAGATAAGAAAAAAACTCCTTATGCCCTCCCTGCATTTCAGGTATTATAAAACAGCCCTGAAAAAAGAGCTGGGCAGATTTATGAAAGACAGATTTGGCATAAGTCCTTCACTGACATGGAAAGCTATACTTAAAGCCGACAGGGTGCAGAAAGATTTTGAGGAATCATTAAGGGCCAGGGGAAAGGAAATACTGAACCATGACTTTGGCAGTAAGATACAAAAAGTGGTAGTACTGGGCAGACCATATAACACAGGGGATCCCCTCCTTAATCTGAATCTCATCAATAAACTAATCAACCTCAATACATTACCGATACCTATCGATTTCCTTACACCCGACCAGGATGATATTTTTGAAGATTATCCTATGATGTACTGGCCAAACGGACAAAAGATAATAGCTGCATCACGGCTTGTAAGAGAATCTGAAGATCTATACGCAGTGTACCTCGGTAATTTCAGATGCGGTCCGGACTCCTTCATATCACACTTCGTCAGACACGAAATGAAGGACAAACCCTTCCTGCACCTTGAGATAGATGAGCACAGTGCTGGTGCTGGCATGATAACACGTTGTGAAGCATTTCTTGACAGCCTGAAGGGATATAAAAAAAGCATGCATAACACTCCCGGGAGTGTTGAAAAAATATCCGCAGCAAACAATCTTCTCAATGGCAGAACACTATATTATCCCTATGCTAATGATGTTGTGCATATACTGGCTGCAGCTACACGAAGCTGTGGTATCAGTTCGGAAGTTCTGCCCATGCAGGATGAAGAAGACCTTGAAATTGCCCGGAAGTACACAAGCGGACAGGAATGCTTTCCTATGATATGTACCACAGGCAGCTTCCTCAAAAAGCTTATGCAAGCCGGTTGTGACCCATCAAAAGCATCATTCTTTATGCCTGATCATAACGGTCCCTGCCGCTTCGGTGAATATAATAAGCTGCAGAGGCAGATATTTGATAAGCTGGGTTTTCATGAAGCTTCACTGGTAACACCCGGTAATGATAATGCATATTCAGAACTGACAGAACAGCATGCCGGTAAGTTCAGGAGGATAGCCTGGCTTGGGGCAAACGGGGTGGATGTTTTAAGGAAATATAAACAGGAGATAAGGCCATATGAGATTAATAAAGGTGATACTGACAGGCTATATAATGAAGAACTTAACAGATTAATTAATATTGTCGAAAATGGTGCACGGGGTATCCCTGCTTTTGTTAAAGATGCCGGAAGGGCCTTCAGTCAAATACCTGTTAACAGAAAAGAAAGAAAACCACTGGTAGCCATTGTCGGGGAAATTTTTATGAGAGATAATCCATTCTGCAGCGCTTTCCTCGTAAACAGGCTTGAAGCACTTGGTGCTGAAACCATGGTGCCCCGATTCTGTGAATGGCTGCACTACTCAACTTACAGATACACACGCGACAGCAGGTGGAAAGGAGACAGAGCCGGAATAATAAAATCAAAGATACAGAAGATGTACCAGCATTATACATATCACAGGGTAACAGAAGCCGCAGATGATTATGTCAGGCTGAAAGATTATTTCACCATTGATGATCTTATAAGAGACTCAGCTCCATATATACACAAAGACTACGATGGAGAGCCTGTTGTGGCACTGGGATCAGCAGCATCGCTTACCAGTCTTAATATATCAGGTGTTGTTTACATCCTGCCTTTCACATGCATGCCCGGAACCATTGTGGCCTCTGTCTCGGGCGACTTCAAAAAGGATCATAATAATATCCCATGGCTTAATTTTGCATATGATGGTCAGGAGGATGCAACCATAGAGACACAACTGCAGGCATTTATGCACCAGGCTCATGAATACAGCCGGGAGAATAATTACCATGCTGTGCAATCATAAGCAGGCTTTTTATCAACAAGATGAAATACTAATCGCAAAGAAGGAAAATAATTAGTATTTTTCGATGTTTTTTTAAAATTTAACATTGTCCACCTTATGGGAAAAATCGATATTCTGCTGGGATTACAGTGGGGAGATGAAGGGAAGGGTAAAATTGTTGACGCCCTAACACCTGATTATGATGTTATTACCAGGTTCCAGGGCGGTCCAAACGCCGGTCATACACTGGAATTTGAGAATAAAAAGTATATCTTGCATACTATCCCATCAGGAGTTTTCAGGGATGGAAAGATCAATATTATAGCTAACGGGCTTGTTATAGATCCGGCAATTTTCCGCCAGGAGATACAATCGCTGAATATGCCGGCTGAAGAGCTGATAAACAAGGTTATCATATCCACAAGGGCACACCTTATCCTTCCCACCCATCGTCTTCTGGATGCTGCATACGAAGACTCAATGGGCGACAGAAAGATTGGCTCCACACGCAAAGGCATAGGACCTGCCTATACAGACAAAACTGCACGGTCCGGACTGAGAACGGGTGAAATACTGAATAATAACTTCAGGGATATATACAATATTCACAAGGAGAGGCATCTTAAGATACTCAACAATTATAAACTTGATTATGACCTCGATGAATACGAGAAGGAATGGTTTGAAGGTATAGAGCTGTTAAAGAAATTCAGGCTTATCAATACCGAATATTTCATTAACAATCAACTGCTGGAAGGTAAAAAGATACTTGCCGAAGGGGCACAGGGTACACTGCTGGATATTGATTTTGGCTCCTACCCTTTCGTTACATCATCCAGCACCATCAGTGCAGGTGCCTGTTCAGGTATGGGCATATCACCAAAAACCATAGGTAATATCCATGGTATTTTTAAAGCTTACTGCACCCGGGTAGGCAGCGGCCCCTTTCCCACCGAATTAGAAAATGATAAAGGCAGGGAACTTCGCGACAAGGGTCATGAGTATGGTGCAACAACAGGCCGTCCGAGGCGTTGCGGATGGCTTGACCTGCCGGCACTGAAATATTCATGCATGATAAACGGCGTAACATCACTGATAATGACGAAGGCTGACGTGCTGAGCGGTTTTGATAAAATACGGGTATGTAAAGCGTATAATATCAATGGCTCCATAAGCCAGGAGCTATCCTATGATATAAACACTGATATTGAGCCCGTATATATTGAGATGGATGGATGGAAAGAAGACATTACCGGCATGGATAAATACGGTGAACTGCCTGACTCCCTGAAAGAATACATCAGCTATATTGAGAAGGAAACGGGAATACCGGTGGATATCATCTCCGTTGGTCCCGACAGATCAGAAACAATAATAAGGTAATAAAGAATGTACCCGGGTCAACCGTATATTTAACCCGTCCCTCCGGCTACACTGAAGATTCTCAATTGTTAATATATAACCAGGATTCAAAATTAACTGTATCCTGGTACTGTACCAGCCTGGAGATTGCCCGGTTAAGGTTATCATGTGCTTCTGCAGAAACAAGGCGGAAGCGTTTCTCTGGTCCGTCTATTATCTTTGCATCATAACCCATTGACTGGTAATAAGTCCTGAAATCTTCTGCATATTCGGGTGTCAGGAAACTGCCAACAATAATATGATATCTGAGGCGCTCTTCCTGTTCACGCTGTGCCTGTTCGGCTGCCTGCAGAGAATCAAGCCGGGCCTGTTCCACTGCCTTCATATGTTCAATTTCAGCCTGTATTGAATCAGCCACCCTTATGCTATCCTGCCTGGCCTGCCAGACATCCATAGTGTCAACCCTTGACTTTCCAAACCAGCCTTTTTCCTCAATGAATTTACATGATCCGGTCAGTATCATCAGGGCCAGGGATATCGTAACTACAGTCTTCATATTTGATGGGTTTTTGTTAACACTATAAAACAAATATACAAATAATTAGCATCACAATGAAAAAACGGGCAACACAGTAATATTTCATATATGACAAAAATTTGTATCTTCGGATGAATTATGCGAGCGAATCAGCTATGCTGAGCTCGCAGGCCCGGTTTCCCCTAAGTTCTGCTTCGGGGTTAGCGAGCATTAAAATAGACAATTAACCGATGGTTAGCTACGCTGAGCTCGCAGGCCCGGTTGGCTTCGACGGGCTAAAGGTTCCACGAAGCTGAGCTAAGAGAAGAGTCAATTTAATAACACTAATATTCCAAGCATGAAATCCATAGTTCAATTCTTTGAAGAGAATGTAAATAAATACAGCAATAATGTATATCTCTGGGAGAAACCCGGGGATAAATATGTTGGCACTAACTACTCAGAGGTAAGAAAACAAGTACATGAATTTGCTGCCGGTCTCCTCCAACTCGGATTGAATGAGGGAGAGAGGGTAAGCCTCTTATCGGAAGGATGCAATAACTGGGTTATTGGCGAGCTGGGTATTCTGTATACCGGCGCAATTAATGTACCCCTCTCTACAAAACTAAATGCTGAAGAAGTAAGGTTCAGGCTTAATCACTCGGAATCACGTTTTATCATGGTATCGGCACTGCAGACACCCAAACTGATGGAAGTGCTGGATGAATGCAGTACTATAGAAAAGATAATATGCTTTGAAAGAAAAGAGGAATATGGTGATAATGAGATCCATTTTAACCAGGTAAGGAAGCTTGGTAAGGCATGGCTTTCACAGGAAGCTAATGCCGAAATTTTCAAAGAAAAATATAAGAGTATCAGTCCCGATCACTTTGCAAATATATGCTACACCTCCGGGACCACTGCTGATCCAAAAGGCATTATACTCACTCACGGTAACTATATCACCAATTGCTACCAGGCATACAGCCTTATGGACATCCCTCCCTACTGGAAAACACTGCTTTATCTTCCCTGGGATCACTCTTTTGCCCATACAGCTGCAATATTTGCTTTTATGGGAAAAGGTGCAAGCCTGGCCTCTGTAAAACAGGGTGCATCACCCATGGAGACACTGAGAAACTTCCCGGTCAATATGAGGGAAATTAAACCCAATATACTCTTAAGTGCACCGGCAGTGTCAAAAAATTTTAAGAAAAATATAGAAAAGGGGATAAGGGAGAAAGGCAAATTCACCTCCTTTATGTTCGATACCGGAATTAAAATCGCATATGCATATAATAAAGAAGGCTGGAACAGGGGAACAGGGGCTTCAAAATTCTTAGGTCCACTGGTCAGGTTCTTTGACAAGCTGGTTTTTTCAAAGATACGTGATTTCTTTGGCGGTGAACTGGAGTATTTCATTGGTGGAGCAGCCCTTCTTGACATTGAGCTGCAGAAATTCTTTTATGCCATTGGTGTTCCCGTCTTCCAGGGCTACGGATTATCAGAAGCCTCCCCGATTATCAGCTCCAACTCCAAAACTAACCATAAGCTCGGATCATCAGGTAAGCTGGTAAATAATATGGAACTTAAGATATGTGATGAAGAGGGCAATTCATTGCCTGCTGGCGAAAAGGGAGAAATAGTTATTAAGGGCGGCAATGTGATGTACGGTTACTGGAAGAATAAGATCGCCACTGAGCAGACTATAAGGGACGGCTGGCTGCATACCGGAGACCTTGGTTACCTTGATGAAGACGGGTACCTGTATGTGCTGGGACGTTTTAAGAGCCTGCTTATTTCGGATGACGGAGAAAAATACAGTCCGGAAAGTATTGAAGAGGCCATTATGGAACAATCAAAATATATCGATCAGTGTATACTGCATAATAACCAGCAGCCATACACCGTGGGATTGGTGGTGGCAAATCAGCATAACCTCAAGGCATTCCTTGACGATAAAAATATCACTGCCGATTCAGAAGAAGGCAAGAGAGCCGTACTGATGCTTGTAGAAAAGGAAATAAATGAATACCGGACTAACGGCAAATATGCCAAAATGTTCCCGCAACGCTGGTTACCGGTTGCACTGGGGGTGCTTGACGAAGGCTTTACTGAAGATAATGGCCTGGTTAATGCCACAGCCAAGGTAGTGAGAGGAAAGGTGATAAATAAACATGCTGACCTGATAGACTTTCTCTATACCCCGGCAGCCAAAGCCATATCAAATGAAAGGAATATGGAAGCTGTGGAAAGAATGAAGCTTGGATAAACATATTATTAAACAATGTAAACATTTTTTATGAGTAAATATTCTGGTATTATTATTTGCATAATGCTTCTTGCTCTGCTCTCATGCAAAAATGAAGAGATCATACAGTGGGAGATAGCTGACAACCCCCTGCTTACTGAATGGGCTGATGATATAGATCCTTCAGATCCATGGCCTGAATATCCCAGGCCTGCCATGAAAAGAAAGGAATGGTCCGGTCTGAACGGTTTGTGGGATTATGCCATCACAGATAAAGATCAGCAGGTAACAGAATGGGATGGCAAAATACTTGTGCCCTATCCTGTTGAATCAGCCCTGTCAGGTGTTAAAAAAAGAATAAACGAGGAACAGCTGCTATGGTACAGGAGGGAGATAAAAGTGCCGCGTACATGGAAGGGAAAAAGGATAATACTGAACTTTGAGGCAAGCGACTGGGAGACGAAAGTGTGGATTGACGGTGAAATGGCAGGAAAACATAAAGGAGGCTATGATCCTTTCAGTATTGATATCAGCGACTTTGTAAGTGGAGGAAAGAAACATGAGCTGAAAGTAAGTGTATGGGATCCGTCAAGCAATGGCACCCAGCCAGTAGGCAAACAGAATACTGATCCGCACAGCATATGGTACACCCCTTCATCAGGTATATGGCAGACAGTATGGATGGAACCCGTTGATGATATACATATTGAGTCATTCAGGGTGTATACAGACATAAGTAAAGGCAGAATACATATAGTACCCAGGATAAATAATATAAAGGAAAATGTAAGCACCAGGGTCAGTATCATTAAAGACAATAATATTCTTAAGGAGAAAGAGACAGGAGGTGCAGGGGAAATAATAATTGAACTTGACGATTTTGAATTATGGACCCCCGACAAGCCTGTTTTATATGATATTGAGATTGATCTTTTACATGACGGAGCTGTTACCGACAGAATAAAAAGCTATACCGGTTTCAGAAAGATATCCCTTGGCAGGGATGATGATGAATTCACACGTATACTGTTGAATAAGCGCTTTGTTTACCAGAATGGTCCGCTTGACCAGGGATTCTGGCCTGACGGGCTTTACACTCCTCCATCGGATAAAGCTATGCGCTACGACATTGAGATGACAAAAAAGATGGGCTTCAATATGCTGCGCAAGCATGTTAAAATTGAAAACAGGCGTTTTTATTACTGGTGTGATAAAACAGGCCTGCTGGTATGGCAGGATATGCCTAACGGCGACAGTCATATAGGGCCTGATGATGATGATATTGAGAGGTCTGATGAATCAGCCAGGCAATTTGAGCTTGAGTTAAGCAGGCTGATAGAAACAAAGTTTAACCATCCGTCAATAATCATGTGGGTGCCATTCAATGAAGGCTGGGGGCAATATGAGACAGCCCGCATTACGGCACTGGTAAAAAGCCTTGATACAACAAGACTGGTGAACAGTGCCTCTGGCTGGGCTGACAGGGGAACGGGAGACATACTGGATATACATAATTACCCTGAACCGGTAGCCCCGGCCCCGGAAGAAGGCAGGGCAACCGTGCTGGGTGAGTTTGGCGGACTGGGATTGCCGGTTAAAGGTCATACATGGGAAGAGAGAAACTGGGGGTATGAGAATATGGAGGATAA
Organism: Bacteroidales bacterium; assembly: GCA_041685495.1. Classification (GTDB taxonomy): domain Bacteria; phylum Bacteroidota; class Bacteroidia; order Bacteroidales; family VadinHA17; genus UBA9300. Next base: position 5,903 of record JAWLFR010000024.1, on the reverse strand, counting down.
AGAAAGCCTGCTAGGTAAATATGAGGATTTCTATAATACTGTTTTCAGGCTGGTCCGTGAAAAGGGACTCAGTGCAACAGTGTACACCCAGACCACAGATGTAGAAACAGAAACCAACGGCCTTATGACATATGACCGGAAGGTGGATAAGATGGGTGCCGAAAACCTGTACAAAATAAATACAGGTTTTAATTAGATACATTCACAAAACAGGCTGTATTTTTTTTAAATCCGGTCAGGTCACAGTTATCCGTGATCTATGAATATGCCTGGTAAGCAGCCATACTCCCCAACCGGATCTGCTCATTTTATACTTATACCACCAGGCGGCTCTTAAACGGCAGGAAGGTCATAAAATCAGCATGATGCACTATATATGCTTCTGTTGTCCTTTTTATATGATCACCTTCACCCGCGTGAGCTGCAATGATATGGCACACTTCAGGGGGCAGGCCGCATTCTTCTGCCAGTGAGACACCGGAGAAGGGATGCCTGAGGTACTTGCCATATGTTCCCTGTACGGCCCGTCCTTCACTGTCTTTGACATATTCAAGCAGCTTGCCCACATCGGCCAGTATGGCCCCGGAGATCAATATATCCATATCAACCGGCAGCTCGTCCTTAAAAAATTCATTCATCTTCCTCCCGCTTTCAAGGGCAACATGCACCACACACCTCTTATGTGCCATAAAGCTCACCCTGAGGTCAGGTCCACAGAGGAGGGTGAAGGGTATTGTCTGCAGGTCGCTTGCGTCAAGCACACTCCTCTCTAGAGCTATCTCCCATACCCTGGCTGTCTTTTCCCTCAGCTCTTCATTGCTGATCCAGTCCAGCTCAGGCCAGAGATTATCTACTTCCTTATTCATAAAAATCTGGTTTCAGAGGTTCGATATTATTTCATCTGCCATTTGAATAGTGCTGGCAGCGCCATTTTTAACAACATCAGGATGCCCGTGCATCTTCATCATATCATAGGTCCGTACCTTGCCCTCGCTGATAACTCCTGCCACCGCCTTCCGTATTTTAGCTGATTTTTCTTTCTCATCTATAAAATCAAGCATCATACAGGCCGATTCAATCATTGCAATAGGGTTAACAATTGGTGTATCGAATTCTGCATATTTAGGAGCCGAACCATGAGTGGGTTCAAAAACACCTACACCATCGGCAGAAAACTGTGCCGAGCATGCAAAACCCAGTCCACCGATAAGACCGGCAAACGCATCTGAGACAATATCACCGAACATATTACCGGCTACAATAACACCATAGTCCTCAGGGTTCTTTGTCAGCCACATCATCTGCGCATCAATATTTGTATTCCACAACTGGATGTCAGAAAATTCATTTTTCTGTATATCCCTGGCCAGCTTAAGCATCATGCCTGATGTTTCCCTTATAACATTGGGTTTCTCACATACAGTAACAGATTTGTATCCATATTCACGTGCATGGTTAAAGGCAGCCCTTACTATCCGTTCGGTTGCTTTTTTAGAAAAAATACGTGTTGAAACGGATATCTCCTCCACAGGCACAGATCCGAAATTCTTAATAAATTTTGGATGCGTCATCAGTGCCTTATAAACAATGGACGGGGGGTTTGACCATTCAACACCGCCATAAAGTCCCTCTGTATTCTGCCTGAATATTGCAACATCAACAGGTGGTTCATCAAATCCACCTTCCCTGTTCCTTCTTATAAAATTAAGTGGATTGCCTTTATAGGTACGGCAGGGACGCAAACATATATCGAGGTTAAAATGCTGCCTCAGGCCAACTATCGGACTTGAATAAACCAGGCCTTTATTTTTCAGTGATGGGTGCAATTCACTATCTGCCTCATCCTTTGGCTTGGATGTGATAGCACCAAAAAGAGCTATCCTGTGCTTTTCAATGAGATCAATTGTTCTCTGGGGTAAGGGATTTCCCTCCTTAACCCAGTACTCCCATCCAATATCGCCGTGAATATAATCCGCATCAAAACCTGCAGCATTTAACACTCTTATAGTTTGCTCAAGCACAATTCCACCGATACCATCCCCGGGTAGTGCCACTATTTTTCTTTTTTCCATAGTAAGAATTGCTTTAATTTTAGAGTTCTAATTTACTTAGTTAAAATAAGTGATTTTTTTGTTAAGAAAAAATCAGGGAGTATAATTATATATATAAATCCATGACATATTTTTAACACCTTTTTGTGAATATTTTATACTTTTGTTCCCTTTAAGTGTATCCAAACAATTGATATGATATTTGATGATCTTGAACCCACCCAGGTGTGGAAATATTTTTATGAAATATGCCAGATACCAAGGCTTTCAAAAAATGAAGAAAAGATAAGGGGATACCTGCTTTCTTTCGCCGCTGCACATGATCTTGAAGCAAAAACAGATAAAGCAGGGAATGTACTTATTATCAAAGCTGCCGATCCTGGTTACGAAAAGCGCAAAAGCGTGGTTCTTCAGAGCCATATGGATATGGTGGGGGAAAAGGATGCAAAAACTGAGCATAACTGGGAAAAAGATCCTGTTAAGCCATATATTGATGGAAACTGGGTTAAGGCAAAAGATACTACCCTTGGGGCCGATGACGGTATCGGTATAGCGGCTTCAATGGCCCTTTTATCCGACAGTGAGATAAAAACCGGAAGGATAGAATGTCTTTTTACCGCTGATGAGGAAACGGGTATGACAGGAGCCCTTGAACTTGAAGAAGGATTTTTCAGCAGCCGTATACTTATTAACCTCGATTCTGAAGATGAAGGAGAGTTATTTATCGGCTGCGCCGGCGGCATAGATACGGTTGCCGAAATGACTTATAAGGATCAGAAAGCTGATCCCGGACATGATAAACTGACCATAGCCCTGACAGGACTCCAGGGTGGTCATTCAGGTGATGAGATACATAAGGGGTTTGCCAACTCGGTAAAACTGATGACAGCATTACTCCAGAAACTCAGTTCGGAATATAATATCAGGATAAGCAGGTTTACAGGTGGCAATCTCAGGAATGCCATACCCAGGGAGGCATTCGCGGATATTACATTTGATAAGGAATATACCGGTGAGATAAAGAAGTCTGTAAAAAAATATCTGGAGGATATAAAAAGCAGGTATAAGGACACTGAACCCGGAATTGACATCAGCATTAAAGAACCAGGACCTGTTTCAAACGTTATTGACCTTCACACTCAAAACTCACTGCTCAGGGCCCTGGATAAGTGCCCGCATGGTGTAATATCCTGGTCTGAGGATATGGAAGGGCTTGTTGAAACATCCACCAACCTTGCTTCGGTAAAATTTACTGACGGGCATATACGGATAGTAACAAGCCAGAGGAGTTCAGTTGATTCAGCAAAAAATGAAATTGCAGGACGTATAAACAAGATATTTACAGACAATAATGCTCTTGTTCACCATTCAGACGGCTATCCCGGCTGGGAACCCAACACTGACTCCGAGATCCTTAAGATAACATCCTCATCATACCGCAGACTCTTTGGCAGTGAGCCCCGGGTAAGGGCTATACATGCCGGGCTGGAATGCGGACTAATACTTGAGAAGTATCCCGGACTGGATATGATATCTATCGGGCCCACCATACTGGGTGCCCACACTCCACTGGAGAGGCTTGATATCGAAACCACGAAAAAGTTCTGGGATTTACTGGTGGATGTAATCAATAATATCCCGGCTGGTTAAGCCACTTTCTCAAACTCTTTTTTGCTGGCTCCGCAAACAGGGCAGGTCCAGTCTTCAGGCAGATCTTCAAAGGCAGTACCTTTTTCTATTCCTCCTGCAGGATCTCCTTCGGCAGGATTATACTCATGTCCGCAAACGGTGCATTTATAAATACTCATAACATATTATTTCAGGCAGCCGGAGCTACAGTTAAACTTTCACTTTTCTTACAATATCGATCACCGTTCCATCAACCCATTTTATTGCTGCAATAACTTTTTCACCTGCAGCGGCCCTTTCAGGTTTACCACATATTTTTTCAGCTTCTTCCTTAAGTTCATGTATTGAACGTACAGGCAGACCTGATCCTTTAACCGCCTCCTGAAGATCTTTTCTGAGCGGATTTATTGCTATCCCTCTTTCTGTTATTATAACATCGATCAACTCTCCGGGACCGCACAGTGTTGTCACATCATCAATTATCACAGGCACCCTGTCCCGCATCAGTGGAAGAGGCAATATAACAGTTTTTGAGAAGAGGCAGTTCTGCCAGCCTCCTATACCATGAAGCAGGTAGCCATCGGAATGAGTCACCACATTGGCATTGAAATTAACATCCACCTCTGTTGCTCCCAGTATTGCCACATCAACCAGCGGGGCAAAGTTGCCTTTACCGTGGTAATTATAGCTTGTAAAAGGGCTGGTCCATACATGCCTGGGGTTATCTCTCATTGATCTTACACCATCAAGATCAAAAGTCTGGCCATCAAGAATATAATCAACCAGGTCTTCCTCCAGCATCGAGACAAGATATTTATTACTGCCGCCGCGTGCAAACCTTGCCCTTATACCTTTCTCTTTCATAATGGACTTAAAAAATTCTCCCACGGCAAGGGAGGTGCCCCCTGCCCCGCTCTGGAAAGAAAATCCTTCCCTTATAATACCGGCGGCATCACAGAATTTTGCAGTCATTTCGGCAAGCAGTAGCCTGTCCGGACTCTTTGTTATCCTTGTGGTCCCCGATATTATCTTTTCGGGTATCCCCAGCTTTTCCACTTTTACGGTATAATCCACATAATTTCCCTGTATCTGCCATGGTATACACGGGAAAGGGACCATATTATCCGTTACCACTATCACCTTATCTGCATACTGTGAATCAGCAAGTGCAAAGCCCAGGAGTCCGCATGCTGAATCACCATCAAGTCCGTTGGCATTACCAAAAGGATCAGCAGCCGGAGCTCCTATGACTGCAATATCTATCTCCACCTCACCATCCTGCACAGCCTGGTATCTGCCTCCGTGTGATCTCAGCACCGCCATTCCTTTCATATTCCCTTCCGACACGTACCTGCCCAGGGGACCGTTCATGCTTCCTTCAATATGATGAATTGTACCATCTTCAAGGTACTGTATAAGATGATCATGGCAGGGAAAGGAAGCTGAAGGAAACCACCTTATATCTTTTATTCCCAGCTCACTGACAGCGTCAAACAACATATTGGCCACAAGGTCACCATTCCTGAAATGGTGATGGGTTGATATCGTCATCCCGTCTTTTATTCCGGCTCTGACCAATGCTTCCTTTATGGTTTCAACTTCCTTGTTTCCGTCATCAGGATAGTCGCTGCAGCTTGATATACGGGGAGCATATTTTCTTCCTTCAGGCTTATATTTACCCACCCCTTTAAATGGCACAGCCTGCCGGCCGTTAATTTCTGTTACAACCTGCCGTCCTGCGGCATTTCTGACAAGTTTATCCGCCATAATCAAATAATGGTATTAGTTTAATTATCTTCATTGCCATCTTCAGGCAGCATATTTAATTTTTCAGCCAGCTTCATGGTTTGCAGGGCCCTTCCCACCACCGGAGGGTCAATCATTTTTGATCCTATTGCAACCACACCCTGCCCTTTCTCTTCAGCCTCACGATATGCTTTCACTATTCTGGCGGCCTTCTCTATCTCCTCCGTCCCGGGTGCAAAAGCATCCTTAATCACCTGTATCTGCCTTGGATGTATACAGCCCATTCCCTCAAAACCGTATGATTTAGATACTTCTGCTGTTTTTCTGAGTGCTTCCATATCGGAAACATCGGAAAAAACAGAATCTATTGCCTGAACACCTGCAGCCCTGGCAGCGTTGACCAGTCTCAGGCGCGCGTAAAGCGATTCTGTGCCTTCATTTGTCCTCTGTACGCCCAGGTCAGCGGTATAGTCTTCC
>JAWLFR010000126.1:0-6173 GCA_041685495.1 Bacteroidales bacterium | reverse complement strand
CCAAGAGCTGTTTCGATTATGGGCATAAAGAAAACTTCATGCCCGTTTCCTTCCGGATCAGCAATTTTCAGCGTTTCTTTTTCCAGCCTTTTTATATATTCCCCACTTTCACATTTGGGTACAAGAATAAGGTGGACATTATGAGGCAGTATATACTTCAGGTCTTCAATACCTCTCTCACCCTGGTTTATCCTAACCATTCTCTCGGCACCATAAAAATTTATCTGCCTTAAGGCGTTTCTTACCAGCAACCTGGCCTCATCCTTTTTAGCCGGTGCCACAGAATCTTCCAGATCCAGAATAACACCATCCGGTGAATGCAGTCCGGCATTAAGCATCATACTTGGTGTATTACCCGGCAGGTAAAGCCTGCTGAACCTGAAACGTTTACGCTCAGATCCATACTTATTAGCCTCAATCATCTCCGGTAAAAGCTCCTTATCGCTATCAATAAGAGTTTTTACAACTGCCTCGAGCCGGGCCATCAGCACAAATGGCAGGGCACCTGAATCATTCACCTCAAGAAGGGCATTTTTGATACCAAAAAACACCAGCCCTTTCTCCAGTTCAGAGGTAATTGAATTACCGTACATTGATTTCACCTTTGAGGCAAGTTTTATTTCGATCCCATCGCCTTCCCTGATTTCAAGCTTTAGCTCACAGTCAGATCTTATCCTGGGTCCTGCATTACCCGCTACAGCAATTTTACTCATACGGTATTAATTTGAACACTGTTTATACAAACCTAAAGATACATAAAAATTTATCCAAGAAAACTAAGTAATATTCCGGCTGCAACAGCTGAACCTATAACACCTGACACATTAGGTGTCATGGCATGCATCAGCAGGTGGTTAGTGGGATCGGCTTTTAGGCCTTCAGCCTGGACAACCCGGGCACTGTCAGGTACAGCAGACACTCCTGCGGCTCCCACCAGTGGGTTAATCCTGTTATTGCCCCTCAGGAAAAGATTCATAAATTTGGCAAACAATAATCCGCCCCCTGTAGCAATCATAAATGAAACGGCTCCCAGCAAAAATATCAGCAAGGAGTCAGGTGTAAGAAATACATCCGCCTGTGTTGATGCACCGACTGTCAGTCCCAGCAATATGGTGACAATATCCACCATGGATGTACGGGCTGTTTCTGCAAGGCGTTTTGTTACGCCTGATTCCTTCAGAAGGTTACCAAAGAAAAGCATTCCCAGCAGCGGCAGTGAGCTTGGTGAGATAAAGGCTGTAAGCAACAGTCCGATAATGGGGAATAATATCTTTTCTGTTTTTGATACCGCCCTGGGGGGCTTCATCCTTATTTTTCTTTCTCTCTTTGACGTCAGCAGCCTCATTATGGGTGGCTGGATAACCGGCACCAGTGCCATATATGAGTATGCCGCTATGGCTATGGGTCCAATAAGATTTTTGACAGTAGTTCCGTCAGGGAGTATATTAACACCATTGGCCAGTCTCGACGAAAGGAAAATAGCCGTAGGTCCGTCTGCCCCCCCTATTATACCTATTGCACCTGCTTCCGGTGGCGCAAAATTAAGCATCAGGGCCCCCAGGAAGGTCAGGAATATACCTATCTGTGCAGCCGCGCCCAGTATCATTAGCCGTGGGTTTGACAGCAGGGATGAAAAGTCGGTCATTGCTCCCAGGCCAAGAAATATCAGTGGAGGATACACCCCCTTCAAAACTCCGAAATACAGGTAGTTAAGTACGCTGCCCGACTGGTATATACCCAGTTGAAGGTTAACATCCCCTTCCTGGTAAAAAGGAATATTACCGATTATTATTCCCGTACCTATGGGTATTAGCAGCAAAGGTTCATAATCATATTTTATGGCAAGAAAGATAAAGACAAGGCCAATGATGATCATCATGATATGTCCCCTGGTAGCATTCCTGAAGCCTGAATATTCCCAGAATTTCACAAGTCCTTTCAGAGCGCCGCCTGTATCACCGTTGCTCTCATCCAAAATATTTTGAGAGAGCTTTTCAGTATGTTCTTTATCCTGTTGCCTGTCGTTTACTGGTTTGATAAAAGCCGTCCAGCTAAGTGAAAGTATAACAAGGATACCGATAACAGTAAGAAACCTTCTCATAATTAATTCATTTCAATTAAAACTTCTTCCTGAAGCACTGATTGTCCATTAGATACTTTAACTGAAACAATTTCACCATCCTGCTCAGCTTTTATCTCATTCTCCATCTTCATAGCTTCCATTATTAACAGCTTCTGACCCTTCGCAACCTTGTCTCCCGGCTTTACCATTACCTGCAGAATGATGCCGGGCAAGGGGGCTTTTACTTCACGTTTCGGGCCTCCCTCTTTCCTGTCAATATTTTTCTGGGGCTCTCTTAACACAGGACGCACCAGCGTGGGTGTCTTTACAGGCTTTACCTCTTTATGTATCTCTACCAGGTAAGAAGTGCCATTGACCTCGATCTTTGCCATATCGCCTTCCACCTCCAGTATCTCAACCTCGTATGTATTACCGTTTATTGTAAATTTATAGTTTTTCATCGTTCTGCTTCTTAACGTTCAAGGTTTCTCATATTATACAATTTCGAATTCCAGGGTGAATATGATTTGGATACTTTTCTTATAGTAATCACATTACTCTCATAATCATGTACCTCATCAAAATAAAGATACAGGGCCATTGCCACTGCAGCATTAAGCTCACCTGTCAATACCTGCTTTTCGGAATCATCCACAGCTCTTCCTTCCCTGGCGGCACGACGGTATACCTTGATTTTAAAAACGAAGGGCATGAGATACCTGAATACCAGGTAAAGGATTATAAGTGAAAGAAAAACTACCAGGTACCCGGTAATAACAATTATCGTTGACTGGCGGTCTACCCCTGCAAAGATATTTAACAGAACTGGTAAATAATTCATATCAGTCTTATTAAAGTGGTATATTTGAATGTTTCTTCATTGGTCCGGGATCTTTCTTGGTAGCCACTGTGCGTAATGCCCTTATCACCCTGAACCGTGTATTCCTGGGCTCTATAACATCATCCAGATAACCATAGCGGGCAGCTTCATAGGGATTGGCAAATTTCTCCCGGTATTCATCCTCTTTTTCGCTCACATAGGCTGCTCTCTCATCCTTGTCTTCTATCTCCGCTATCTTCCGGCCCTCAAGCACCTCTATAGCACCCCTCGGACCCATAACAGCTATCTCTGCTGATGGCCACGCATAATTTATATCTCCTCTCAGCTGTTTTGATGACATAACACAATGAGCTCCGCCGTAAGATTTTCTGAGTGTTACGGTTACCTTGGGCACTGTTGCCTCACCATAGGCAAACATAAGTTTTGCCCCGTGAATAATAATACCACCATATTCCTGGCTGCTGCCCGGGAGGAATCCAGGCACATCAACAAGGGTAAGCAGGGGGATATTAAAAGCGTCACAGAACCTTACAAAACGTGCTGCTTTCCTTGATGCATCAATATCCAGCACACCGGCGAGGAAATTTGGCTGGTTGGCCACTATGCCAACGGACATGCCTCCCATCTTGGCAAAGCCAACAACAATATTCTTTGCATAATTAGAATGGACCTCAAGAAACTCCTCATTATCAACAATGTAATATATTATATCCCTTACATTATATGGTTGGTTCGGATTTTCCGGGATAATAAGATTCAGATCGTCTTCCAGCCTGTCAATAGGATCATCAGATTCATAAACAGGAGGTTCTTCAAGGTTGTTTTGCGGCAGGTAGCTAAGCAGTTTTCTTATCATCAGCAGCCCCTCTTCCTCATCTTCAACGACAAACTGTGCAACACCTGATTTTGTTGAATGCACATGTGCTCCTCCAAGGTCTTCAGTTGATATATCCTCCCCTGTAACCGTACGGGTAACTTTAGGCCCTGTAACAAACATATAGCTGCTCTGCTCACTCATAATAATAAAATCTGTCAGAGCCGGCGAATAGACAGCACCTCCTGCGCAGGGGCCAAAAATTGCGGAAATCTGCGGAATAACACCTGAGGCCAGAATATTCCTTTCAAATATCTCGGAATAACCGGCAAGACTCCTTACTCCTTCCTGTATTCTTGCTCCGCCGCTGTCATTAATACCAATAACAGGTGCTCCCACTTTCATTGCCTGGTCCATAACCTTACATATCTTGTGGGCAAAGGTTTCTGACAGCGAACCGCCAAAAACAGTAAAATCCTGGGCAAAGACATAGACCACACGGCCATCTATTGTACCATGACCTGTTACCACACCATCCGAAAGGTATTTTTTATCTTTCAGTCCAAAATCATCCGTCCGGTGTGTAACAAACATATCATATTCCTCAAAACTACCTTCATCAAGGAGAATATCAATGCGTTCGCGGGCTGTCATTTTACCCTTGGCATGCTGGGCAAGTATCCTTTTCTCACCGCCTCCCATCTTGGCCTTTTCACGCAGGTCAATTAATTGTTTTATCTTATCCTGGCTATCCATGGTTTAGATTAATTAAACTGTAATTATTCAGATTTATCTTCACACAGCTCCGTCAACACGCCAAAAGTGGAACGTGGATGGAGAAAAGCTATATCCAGACCTTCAGCTCCTTTCCTTGGTTTGGAGTCGATAAGCCTTACACCTTTATTCTCAGCCTCCCTGAGTTTTCCATCGAGGTCTTTGACAGCAAAAGCCATGTGATGAACGCCTTCCCCCCTTTTCTCTATAAATTTACCTACCGGTCCTTCCGGATCTGTGGATTCAAGCAGTTCAATCTTTGTCTGGCCGATTTTAAAAAAAGCGGTACGTACTTTTTGATCAGCTACTTCTTCAATGCTGTAACATTTAAGTCCGAGCACCTTTTCATAGAATGGTATGGCCTCATCCAGACTCTTTACCGCTATTCCAATATGCTCAATATGTGTTGGTTCCATAAGTATTTTGGATTATTGTGAAAATCAAGACAAAATTAGTGTTAATAATGATACATTAATAGAGATAAATGTCATATTTCTCTGTTTTTTTTAAGGAATAAGAGTCTGTATTTGAGATACTCAAAATAAACTGCATCAGGATGCCCCCTGTTCATCATTTCCGTTTATAAACACAGTAACTCCAGCCGGAATACCCGGTTTTATCAATACCGCACTTAAAGTCCGGAACACTGTTTCATGATTACGACAGCTGAAACTCCGAACCATGGTCTGCATTCACAAGAATAAAGCTTATCAGAACGGGAACTCCTCGAATTCCTTTACTTCAAGATCGCTCTCATCCGGTTTCTTTGCATCCTGGTGTATAGCATTGCCATCAACAAATATGGCTTTATATGGTGTGGTAGGACATGCATATTCGCATGCTCCGCAGCCAACACATATTTCATTATTTACTTCCGGGATTACAAGGTTTCCGATATAGGGCACCATATATACTGCTTTTGTGGGACAGTGCTCTGAACAGGCTCCGCAATCGGTCTTCTCAGTTTCTACTATACAGTTATCTTTTATAAAAGTAACCTTGCCTATCTGGGTAAGCTTTTTTGCTTCAAGCTCCAGTGGCAGCAGGGCGCCAGTAGGGCAGACTTCCATACATCTTATACATTCAAAATTACAGAAACCTTTATGGTAATCCATCCTGGGCTGCATAATACCTGCAATACCATATTCACGCACTGAAGGAATAATTACATTATTTGGACATGCACTCACGCATAATGAACAGGCAGTGCAATAGTCATTGAAATGAGCTATGCTTATCCCACCGGGGGGACATACAGGATATGTACGATCTTCCGGTACTGTAGATTCCTTTTCCGGGACGGGTGCATCCTGTGCTTTCATAACAGCCGGTATGGATGCAAAGACTGCAAGCAGTCCTGCCAGGAATCCCCTTTTGGACTGATCCGGCACATTAACCGGTTTTAAAGAAGACCTTTTTCCAAAACCGTATGAAATAGCATCATCAGGACAGACTGTGAGGCAATTAAAACAGGTGACACACCTGCTCAGATCCACATCTTCATTCATAAAATCAATACATGAAGCCTTGCAGTTAACAGCACATCTTCCGCAATGCGTACAGGTCTTATGATCGATCTTTATCCTTAATAGAGATATCCTGGAGATAAAACCAAGGAAAGTACCGACCGGACATACGGTATTGCAATACAGCCGGCCCCTGGTAAATGACAGGTAAGTTAC
>JAWLFR010000125.1:0-6178 GCA_041685495.1 Bacteroidales bacterium | reverse complement strand
TTTCCTGTCAGCCTTTTTCAGCAAATACTATACAGCACCACCCATTAAGCTGGCTTACAGGGGTTGGGGTGAGATATCTGTCTGGTTCGCTTTTGGTCCCATGGCTGTACTGATAGCCACAGTAAGTCAAAACCTGGGATTGCATCCTCTGGTCTGGCTGTTGATGCCTGCTACAGGTCTCAGTACTTCATCAATTTTACTGGCTGGCCAGATGATTGATCTGGACGCTGATCGTGCAGGAGGTAAACACGGGGTTGCATCACGTATGGGTAGCAGGTTTACATCTGTACTTTATCTTCTTGTTCAATCAGGAATAATAGCAAATGTGATTTTATTATTTATCTTTTACCCGGGTAATTCATGGCTTTTCCTTTTTGCTCTTATCCCCTATATTCTTATTTTTCCTAAAGCTGCAGGGATTATAACTAAGAATCATGATAATCCTGACATGATAAAAAAAGGAGCTAAACTGACTGTGCTTATCCATATAGCATTTTCCTTTTTGCTTATCATTGGGTTTGTGGTATATATATTATTATAAGCGCTGATCATGGTTGATGCTTATAGAATGGTCCATGATAATAAAAGGAAAAAAACAACAGCCGTAAAAGAACCAATCATATTAACAAGGTCATTGGGAGTTATGGATTCTGATGTTTTACGTTTCTTAAAATAATTCATCCGGAGCATTTTGTCTTCGGCAAACGCTCCAAGCAGGGAATCCACAAAGCAGGCAAAAAAGGCGGAGAAGCTGAGAACAGCAATAGTATGCCAGTCCCAGGAGCCAAAAAAGACATAGTATGATAAGGAAGAGATAACAGCCGCACCAGTTAATGCGGCCAGACTGCCGGAGAAAGAAATACCGCCATTGGTGCCGGCTGGCACCATTCTCATCTCCGACAAAGAAAAGCATCTCTTATTAAGCAAAGGACCAATTTCACTGGCCCATGTATCAGCTGTCACAGCAGCCACTAAAACAATAAAGAATAGTATAAATATCTCATTCTGAGTAAATAAAAATAAGGCAGAGCTGGCTAATGCCCATACTGTATTAGCTATAACCTGCCAGGCATTACGGGCGGTGGATTTCTTTCCACCGCCTTTTACTGCATGCTTTAATTTTGTAAAAGCTGCAGAGCTCAGGAAGAAGAGCAAAACGGGCATTAACCAGGGCCAGCCTTTAATGCCGGCAAAATATAAACCCAGTAAAAAGGCAACAAAGCTTCCCCGGCGGGTAAGAATATCATATTTAAATAACAAAAAGCATGCTGGCGCCAGAGCAATCAGGATTGCTGACAAATAAAGGTAGTCAAGCTCATAATGATAGCTCAGTAAGAAAAACAGGGCGAGCCCAACCGGAATAGTGAAATTATCAGAACCCCGTATTGATGCTGTTTCAAGAATAACTGCCCATAATAAAGCAAAAAGGATATACAGGATATTTAAACTCAATGAAGGGGGCAGAAAAAGGCAGAGAATCAAACAGGCAGAAAGGGAGTACGCTGCAATTCCGTAAATACTCTTTTTGTCATGAAAGGTCCGGATCCAGCCATTACCCTTCTGTATCTGACCTATAAAATTTGCCAGGGGGTCTGAAATGGACAGCACTAACAAAGAGGACTGAAAATAAAACAGGGGCAGCTTATATAAGATCAAATAAGATGATAATATACCAAGCGGATAAAAAAGGGTACCCAGACTCGCATCTGTAGTTTTATGCAGGAGATGAAGTTTTTTATAATTGAAAGTCAGAAAAGAGAAAGCTGTACCTGCTAAAATCAGGTACAGCAAAACATTCTTCTCTGCAATATAGCTAAGCAGCAATATAACCAGACCTGTTGAAAGATGAATGAGTTTCCTGATAATTAAGCCCTTCTGATATGTCATAGTTCTCTTGTCCCCTGTTTTCTTTCAGAAGGTTTTTAGGTTTTTACATCAGGTCTTTTTTACGCGATTCAAACTCTTCCTTGTCAATTTCACCCCTGGCATATCGCTCTTTGAGGATGTCAAGGGGAGATTTGCTTTCATGGCCGGTGGAGGAAGGCCTGTTCTGACTGGTTGATCTAATAACCACCCAGATTATGAGTGCAATAATTATAATACCTATAATCCAGCCCCAGCCCATTCCCCAGCCGTGACCTGTCATTCCGTCAAACATATTAACCTCCTGTTTTTTATTGTTTCATCTTAATTATACATCATATCATCATCATGCATCATAGCTGAATCACTGAGATTCCGTTGCATTATATCTCTCATGGTTTCAGGATTTATTCGCTGATTGTGTTCCATCATATAATCCATGCTCTCATCGCTGAACATATGTTGCATAAACTCACCGTCTTCCATCATCCAGTTCATGGTCTGGGATTCTTGCATCATCCTGTCCATAAATTCGTTAAACAATTCCTGATTATCCAGGATCTGGCTGAAAGCTGCCTCTTTTTGCAGATCGTTTGCAGACAGGTCAATGGATGCCACGCTCTCATTATTGCAGGAAACAAGCACAGTGATGATCAGTGCTGTCAGTGAAACCAAAAGGATAATTCTATTTTTCTTTGTTTTCATGATAATAGGATTTTTAATATTACTACTAATGTTAATGTTGTTCAAGATAATTTCCGCCAGGGCCTACCTCTTCAATAAATACCAGCTGGGAACCAAGGTGACCTGTAAGTGATACCGTTACCACCGAGCCTGTAATAACCAGAAATACCAGGATTTCCATCCACCTGTTCTGTTTCAGGAAAAACTGGCTTACTGCTTTTAGCAGAAGGGCAATACCTGAAAGCCAGAGTGTCCATAAAGCATTTGACTCATGTGCTTCCAACACTTTTTGAGCCTGTGGAGCCAGATCATGTGCGTGAGGGTGAAAAACCTGTGAGGCTAATAAGGCACCGGCAAAAGCACCTGCCAGCAAAACAAGGGTAATCCATCCTAATTCTTTCTTCCAAAGAAAAAATGCCGCCAGTTGGGATAAAAATGCTACTAATAACAGTACCACCGGAAAATGGACGACCAGGGGATGGAGGTTCGGGAATGTTGAAAAAGGTGCGAATAGCGGGCTTTTCCCCTCATCCGTGTCCTTTTCTGTCTGGCCCTCCTGGTCAGCATCTTCATGCTGATGCGTTTCCTGAGTTTTCGTGGTGTCATTTTGTGATTTTTCATAGTCCTGTGCATGGAGTGACACTGAAAAAATCAGGATAGCTGATGTAAAGAATATAGCTTTTTTCATAGTTTAGCTGCTTAAGCAATGATTTCCTGTGATAACGCATCATTACCGGATGCGTATTTGAAGATTTATTTATTATCAACAGGAGAAAAACTGTGCCAGAGGATAAGTATTTATTAGATACATAGCCGGATGGAAGCATTATACTCCACTTGCCGTGGTAGGCAGGGCGAAAAAAATCCCGAAACAGTCTAATGAGCGGCCCTGTATACAATAAACTTATGTAGATGTTTTTTCCCATAATGTAGACAGCCTGCACCACTATTGCAACAAAATACGCTCGTTGTGAAATAATTACCGGCGCCTGCAGCCTGGAATACTGCTTAGTTGATAGGTACCGGACAATAAAAAAACAAGCCCCAGGCATGAATAATAATTAATCCCTGTAA
Source organism: Bacteroidales bacterium (assembly GCA_041685495.1). Taxonomy (GTDB): domain Bacteria; phylum Bacteroidota; class Bacteroidia; order Bacteroidales; family VadinHA17; genus UBA9300. Next base: position 2,557 of record JAWLFR010000125.1, on the reverse strand, counting down.
CTGCAGGCCGGTTGTAATCGTTATATCATCAATATAGCTTACTTTAGCCGGCGCATTACTGTGCATAAAATGGCTATCCCTTAAAAACGATTGAATGCGGTCACGTTACAGGTGCAATGAGTACATCCGATCTGAGGAGCCACCTGCTTTCAGTATTGGGAAAACCCATAGACGGGTAATATTATCACGAATGAAGGTCAGGGAGAACCAAAAAAGCTATATACTCTTGAAATCAATATTTAACTAAATAAAAAACACAGACTCAAATGAATGATAAAACAAAAAAAGAGATAGGCTTTTTGAAAGTTTATTCCGGCGTACTGACACTTGCTTTATTGGGCACCATTTTTTATGTAATGAACCAGTCCGGGCAACAGAGCTTTAAAGAGATTGATGTGGAGCGGATTAATATTGTTGAAAGCAATGGCGATTTAAAATTAGTTATCAGTAATAGTGAACGACAGCATGATGGAATAATAAATGGCAAACCATTACCGGAAAGAGAAAGGCCTGCAGGATTGATTTTTTTCAACTCAGCAGGAGATGAATGTGGAGGACTGATATATGATGGCAATGATAAAGACGCAGGAATGGTTCTCTCAGTTGATAAATACAGAGATGACCAGGTGATGCAACTGCGATATGTAGAGAATACGGAAAAAGACACCCGGACATACGGGCTTCAGTTTTGGGAGTACCCAAAAGAAGATGGATTCGATGAGAGAAATAAAGCTTTCAATGATTTGCAAAAAATTGAAGACAAGAGCAAGCAGGACGAAGCATATCAGAAGATGAAGCAGGAGGGCTTATTGCCCGAGGACAGGATGTTTGTTGGCAGGAAAATGAATGACGATGTAGGATTGTTTATTAATGATAACCAGGGAAGACCAAGGATAAGAATATACATAGACAGTGATAATAACCCTAAAATAGAACTTCTGAATGATGAAGGGAATATTATAGCAGAAGAATAAACTCTGTTGTTTTATTGTTACTAAGCCCTGGTCCGTTATTATCCAGCGTGTCATAAAGTGCCTTTCTGGTGTATGATTTAAAATTTTGCTTCTAATCTCAACTCATCAATAACAGAGGAACTAAGCCAGTAAATATCGGAGTTTCCATTTTGTGGACTATTGTGAAATCTTTGAAAAGATTGATGGCTGAGCTGGTTTATTGTATTGTTGTTCATTCGTGCGGACATAAAGAATAAGTACTTACCATCAGGGGAAATTGACGCTGACCATTCCCTGGGATTAGTGGAATTGATTTTCGCACCCATATTAATTGCTTGACTCCAGTTATCGAGACTATCCCGAAATGAGATATAGTAATCAGTTCTGCTTTCATTGACTTTTCGATTTGTTTTCACTTAGCTACTGGTGGTTTGTTTATACGTTTTCATAAAGGTTTCAGGTGTCATTACCGGCAGGGAAGATTTTTTATAATCTTTAATGTTTCTTGTTATAATTACATCAATTTTTTTATATTTCTGAGCAGTATAGTACTGGATGGCATCCTCAAAATCTTTGAACTCAGAAGCGAGAGAAGCCTTTATGATATCTTCATCTACCTTAAGTATGCCAAGCAATTCTGAAAGTTCATTCAGAATGCTTATAACTTTCTTATGTGGGGCATACCTGGAAAGTACGTAATAGAGGTTGCTGTAGCAGAGGGCAGAGGTATATCCCTTTACCTTTTTCTGATCGATAAGGGTAAATACCTTAGCTGCTTCTCCTGAGAATGGTTGACGATCAATTATAAAGTCAATAATAAGGTCAGTGTCAATGAAAAGGTCAGTCATTTAAATACTTTTTTGATAACTGATCCTGAAGGTCTGCTTTATAGTCAAAATCCTCAGGAACCTTAATAGTACCAAGTAATGACTTTACTTTTGTGCTTAAATCATATTCGGCATCATCAGTCTTACTCGTAAGTATCTTAAAATAGCTTTCAACCAGATCAGAAAGGCTTCTTCCGCGACTCCTGGCATAAATTTTGGCTTTCCTGGCCAGATCCTTATCAACGTTCAATGTTAGTTTTGAATCCATAATTACGCGTATTATATAAGCAAATATACGTAATAAAATCGATATACACGTAATAATTTTAATATATTTGTACGTAACTTTTTACCTGCGATGTATTTTTTTCAGCTTGTAGATGACAGTTATATAAGCTCTGCATCCGGTATTACATCACAGGAGATTTTTCAGGATCCGCATGTAGCATTACATCACGGGTAGTTTCCTGAAGTCTTCCCGTATTGTTACATAGCAGGAGATTTTTCAGGGTCTTCCCGTACCGTTACATAGCCTGTGTATTCCTTGTTATTAACTGTCAGTGTGACCTCATATTTACCTGCCGGGGCTTCCACCTGGTAGTTAAGCTGTTTTCCGAATATATCCCTGCCGCGGGCATACTGCCCGAAGTTAAAGGTAAGATCGACATAGGCATCGTTCAGTTCCCTGATATCCTCAGCTTTCTCTATATCCTGCTTGACCTCCTCCAGTAGCCTGCGCTGATCCCTGCCGAGCTTCTCCCCTTCTATCTCCGTAAC
>JAWLFR010000124.1:0-6272 GCA_041685495.1 Bacteroidales bacterium | reverse complement strand
CTGTATCACCTGTGGCTCATTCCTGAGGGTGAAGATAGTGGAATGACGCAGCCCGTCGGCAGCCTTGAAATAGTATTTGTTTATAATATTATTATGCGGCACATGGCAGTCGTTGCAGTGCGTCCATTCCCTGTGTGCACTATGGCTCCAGGTAGCATATTGCGGTGCCATGATGTGGCAGTTAGTGCATGCCGATGGTTTGTCAGACAGGTATGACCAGGCACGTGATATATAAAAGGTATATAAAAGCAGGCCGGTAAATATTCCCAGCGCTGCTATTACCGGCCACCTCCAGCGTCCCGGAGGCTTTATGCGATTTATAAACCCTGTGAATGAATTATTCATAAAAAATATTATTCCCTGCCTGAATTATAAAGCATAAAACCTATGCTAAAACTATAATAGCCCTGTGAATCAATAGATGAATTTTTGAATATATGATTATACTTTGTGCTCATATTTAATCTCAGATTATCACTTATCCCGATCAGTAAGCCGGCCTCAGGTTGAAACCCGTAGCTCCACATATTATCATTGGTAATATTATAAAGGCCCATATCTGTGCGCATCTCAAAAAAATATGCACCAAGGGCAAGGCCGGCATATGGTATTGTGCGCCTGTCTGTTGTAAGCTTATATTTGGCGGATACCATTACGGGAAAGGAATTGATATAACGTACTTGCTTACCATAGATCGAAATATTATCTTCAGTATATAGATCTTTATCCCGTATTTCATAAAATGCTTGCAGTCCTATTCTTAAGCCAAGGGAAATTTCATCACTGAGTAGATGTGCAATTTCCAGTGTTCCACCCCTTGCACTGCTTGTACTTATATATTCTTTAGTGTTTCCGGCAGGAATAGCCAGATCATAGGATAGAAGCATATGGTTCTGTGCAGTAGAGCTTTGACTTGAAATAGCAGATACAGCCACCATCAGGCTTATGATTATTTTAATGTTTTGTCTTAAAGGTATCATAAAAAGGTTTATTTGCATAAAAAAATATTAGTAATAGTTAATACTAATAAAGGTATCGAGACTGGCTGAATGCCTGGTCAATGCCATTGATCGTCCGTTCGGTGGTATTATCATATGATGATTCGGCAAGTCCGTTAAGTATAGCCATCCACCTGACATTATATGAGACTTCACCATTCTCTTCATCAACTTCGAAAGGGTTAACAGGGTCTATCATTTCGATTATTACAGTGCCTGTGGCATATGAAGTTGAATAAGTTGCAGGGTAACCCCAGGGGTAGTAAGAATTCCAGTAATAGCCAGGATAATAATAATTGAAGCCGCTATATCCGCGCCAGTAATTCCTGCCGTAATAAAAATAATCAAAATAATAGTTGGTATAGGAAACAGTTGAGCGTGAGGTTAAGATTACTACTGCCTGGTTCATCTTCTCTTCATCAGCCGTATCGGCAGGTGCCAGCATGGTATAGCCTGCCTGGTCCATCTGGAATTCTATTTCATCAATGATGGCTTCATCAAGAGTTATTTCTTCGGGGTCTTTCTCATAGCCTTCATCATCGGTAATGATGGTGACGGTATCGGGCAGCAGGTAATATTTCTGGGCACCAAAATTAAAGCTTGTATCATATTGTGTAATAACAACATCATAATCTTCTATGCTTTCCAGTTCTCCCGGATAGCATGAAGCCAGGATGAAAGCTGTCAGCAGAACGGATATCAACAAATTTATATTTTTAATTTCCATAATTGTCTTGTATATAAACATAATTATCTGCCGAAGTTCACCCCGGCGTTACAGTATTAATAATATTTGTATTTTTTAAGCAGCTATTCCCCATATCACCGCTACCAGCAGAAAGATCATAAAAATCCAGAAAAAACCGCTGAGTGCTATTGCAGCTGCCTCTTCTTCTGTCTCCGGTACCGGTTCCTGTATTCTTCTTGCCGGTCGTGGAGGTGCGGCTGCTGCCAGCAGCAGGGCAAATAACAGTATCACAAATATTGTAGGTATCCATGCCACTCCCCATGCAACAGGTCCCATGGGCGTTATCCATGCTTCAGCTGCCAGTCCTGCCAGTATCAGTATGAGCAGAAAGCTCCAGAATGTGCCCCAGGGTCCCCTGTATCTGAAAATATAATAGAACAGAACACCTATTACTACTGCTAGTAAAATTGTAAGAATGATTTCCAAAAATTCCATAATTAGTGATTTTTGTGGTTAGTACTAGTGCTGTTATTCCTGAGAAAATATCATGCCATGGGATTTGATGAAGCGGAAATGCAGCCTTGTATTTCATAAACATCAGAATGACAATGCTTTGCCAGACGGCTATTGATATTATTTGTAGCAAAAATTCTACATTGTGAGAAATCTCTCTACATACTTGTTAACCGGATGACAGGGTGCATTTATGTATGTGTTATTCCTGCTTTCTCAGGCGAGCATGGTTTTCATTTTGCTGCAGTTTTCCACTGCATATGCATTATAATCATTATTGAAATATATGTATGCGAGGTCTGCAACGGATTTTTCAATCTTATCTTTCCATTTTTCAAGCTCTTTATTATCATATTGGTAGTTATACCATTCCTTCTTCCCATGAAATCTCAGATATATATTACCGGTCCTTTCCTCAAGAAATTCAGGCAGATTATCGGGTGCTGAAAGGCTGCAGACAGTGATCCCGTATGATGAAAGCAAGTTGTATATCTCTTTGTCAAACCATGAGCTGTGCCTGAATTCTATTACATTGAGAAAGGAACTGTCAAGATCTTTACAAAAAGTTTCCATTTTCTCATCATCCCTGTGGAGATTGGCCGGGAGTTGCCAGAGCACGGCCCCCAGGTTTTTACTGAGGGGATCGATGGAGCGGTAAAATTTATCAATATGGGTTTTACTATCCTTAAGCTTCTTCATATGGGTGATATAGCGGCTTCCTTTAACTGAGAACCTGAATTCGTCGGGTGTCTGTTGTATCCATGCTTTCAGGGTCTCTTTGCCAGGGGTTTTATAAAAAGTATTATTTATCTCAACCGAATTGAAGTGCTGAGAATAATAATGCAGCCATGCTTCTTTATCTATAGCCTCAGGGTAAAATTTACCCTCCCAGTCTTTGTAATGGAATCCTGAACATCCTATATATTTTTTCATGCTTCAATGATTTATCCCCGGTTTCAGATGCTGCCTGTTTTGTTACTCCCCGGGCCCTCTGCTTCAGGTTTATTTTTTAAGTATATTTTCCCGTATATCCTTAAATCCGGGTACATCTTCATGCATATTACCCCAGGGGTCCTGTTTTTGGGACAGCCTGCGAAAGATATTTTTTATATTATATTTCCTGGGGCCAAGGTCCTTATCATTCACCTCGTCCCAGCTCAGGGGCACTGCTACCGGTGCTTCATCCAGTGCTCTGAGGGAATACGGCAGAACGGTGGTTTGTCCGTAAGCATTCCTCAGGTAATCAATAAAAACCCTGTTTTTTCTTTTATTCTTTTGTGTTTCAGTAGTAAATATATTTTTATCCTTTTCCACTACTTTCTCTGCTATCTGCCTGGCTATATCACGTACTTCATCAAAGTCATTTGCAGCTTTCAGTGGTATTATCACATGCAGGCCCCTCGATCCTGTTGCCATGGGGAAACAGGGGATATTGCCCTTGTCAAGTAGCTCTTTCAGACTAAGTGCCGCTTTTCTCACTTTCTCAAAATCATCATCAGCCGGATCAAGGTCAAAGGCTATACGGTCGGGTTTATTCAGGTCCTTTTTCTTGCTCAACCAGACGTGCAGGGTGAGGCAGGCCTGGTTGGCCAGATATACAATGGTTTCTTCACTGTTGCAGTTTACATAATCATCTTTTTTATCTTTCTGTTTGATATCCACTTCAATTGTATCTATCCATTCAGGGAAATATACGGGCACTTTTTTCTGGAAAAAACCTTCTTCATTAATCCCGTCAGGAAAACGCTGAAGCACCATTGGCCTGTCTTCAGCATATGGCTTTACATGCTTCCATATTTTACGGTAATAGTCATTTACATCTGATTTTGTTAGTCCTGTTTCCGGGAAAAGCTCTTTACCGGGTAAGGAAAGAACTATTTCCTTATCATTTATGCTTATTTTCTTTTCTTCTGCCATGGTTCTCTTTTTAAGCTGATGCTGATAATATTATGATTTTCCCATTTCATCCTCTATTTCGTCCACAGTTTTTCCTGATAGTATGGATTCAGGCTGGGTTTTAACCGGCTTTCTGCGGGCATCGGCTTCCTCATCGTCCATTTTTTTCAGCAGCCATCGTTTTTTATCGCCGGTATTTATCAACACATAGCCGCCTTTCAGCTTTTTCCCTTCCAGTGATACTTCGATCTTCCCATCCTTAAAGCACTCGCTCATAGACAACTTATCCTTGTCTTTCCTTATATTTTCATATTTGCCGCCGTCCCATACTATTACAGTTCCTGCTCCGTATTCACCCTCCGGGATCACTCCTTCAAAATCCGCATATTCAAGGGGATGATCTTCAGTAAGCAGGGCCAGACGTTTCTCATCCTTATCTGTTGAGACACCTTTAGGTACTGCCCAGGATTTCAGTACACCGTCAATTTCAAGCCTGAAGTCATAATGCAGGTTACTGGCCTTATGTTTTTGAATAACGAATATGTTTTTTTTGGTTTTGGAGCCATCTCCTGCCGGTTCGATTGTTTTACTGAAATCTCTTTTTTCTTTATATTCTTTAAGTTTATCTTTTGATGCCATAACAAAAATATTTATCTGTTACTGTTATTCTGGTTTGTGATTTTGTCTTATCCATCCGGCAATATTATCAGTATCTTCCTTCCTGCATAATTCGGTGCCCGGTGTTATTGTTGCTGCCGTGCCGGCTGCCACACCGCAGACAACTGCTTCATAGTGACTTTCATAATTAATAAGTCCGTGCACTATCCCTGCCACCATACTGTCGCCTGCGCCAACAGCGGAATCCACTTCAATGACCGGCGACATTATGTACCCTGATGTTTCCCCGTCTGCCCAGAAAGCTCCTTTAGTCCCCAGTGAGACGACCACTATTTCAGCATTCTTATCTTTTACCAGTTGTAATGCAAATTTTTCCATACGCGTGGCAGTGATATTTTCATTGCCCATCAGATACTTTATTTCGTTTAGATTGGGTTTCAGGAGAAATACCCCGGCTTCAATAGCTTTTTTGAGGGGTTCCCCGGATGTGTCAAGAATAAATTTCGCATTTTTCTCTTTTGCTATACGTCCGATTCCGGCATAAAAGTCATCCTGAACCCCGCCGGGAAGGCTGCCACTGGCAATAATATAATCAATATCCGGGGCATGTTTATCAATAGCATCAAGCATCTTTTCTGCTTCATCCTGCTGAATTTCAGGACCGGGCATCCCGAACCTGTAATGTTGATGATAGGCTTCATCCATTACTACCAGGTTGGTCCTTGTTTCTGCCCTGGTTTCAATAACATGCTGGTCTACAGCCTCTTTGTCTAGTAATTGTTCCATGCGTTTGCCCGGTGCCCCTCCGGCAAAGTACATTGCTGTTGAGGCTGTGCCCAGCTTTTTTAAAGCCCGGGCAACATTTATTCCTCCACCACCGGGTTCATACAAAGGCGGCCTGCATCTTATCTTTTTCCAGGGCATAACTGTATGAGTCTCGGTACTTTTATCAATAGCCGGATTTGCGGTTACAGTTAATATCTTCATATCAGTAGTTATTTTTTTATCCGCTAAAGCATCAGGAAAATACTGTGCCAATAACAGAAAATGGACATAAGCGCATGTCTGCAGCATGAATAATATGTGAAAGTGTAGAATAATTGCTACACTATACCTGAGAATGTGGACTTTTTACCTTACAGTATTTCCGCCGCTATTCTAATATGCGTCTGTCACAGGCATGATTAACGGATTGCCGGTGGGCCTTCTTGTTGCATATTATACTGTGAGAAAAATCCGGAAATATCAATTGCGAAACCTTGAGTTTCTGCGTGATTTGTACAGGCGACTGAGCAATATGGTCTGAGTCAGGCACGAATAAACTATTATATATCGTTTCAAAGGCGATCACAGACTGGTATGACAAATTATGTAAAAATGCAATAGTCTGGGAATTAATGCTTATCTTTGTCAAAATTTCTGATTTGAGAATGGCGCTCTAAACTGTTTTTTTCTTTAGTATTATTATTAACTCCGCCACTTTTTTTAAATCCTAAATTTAAAAAAATCATAATAACAGGTTTTTAAGTTACTGTATGTTCAGGATGAGGCTAACTTTT
>JAWLFR010000023.1:0-25566 GCA_041685495.1 Bacteroidales bacterium | reverse complement strand
CAGATGATTGAAAACAGGCTTAAAGAGTCAATCTTTATTGAACAGGCAATGGTGGTAGGTGAAAACCAGAAGTTTGCCAGTGCCCTTATATCGCCTAACTTCAAATATCTTCATGACTGGTGCGCAGAGGAGAATATCCAGTTTCGCGATAACCGGGAGCTCATAAAAATGCCACAGGTAATTAACCGCATCGGTAAAGAGGTTGAACAGTTAAACCGCTTGCTGGGTGACCATGAGAAAATAAAAAGATTCAGGATAGTTGAAGAAGAATGGACTCCGGACACAGGGGCACTGTCACCAACCCTCAAGCTTAAAAGAAATGAGCTCATGAATAAATATTATGAGACCATAGAGCATATCTTCAATAATAGAAAAAATTAGCAATATTATTATATAATAACACCCGGGGCCTTTTTTGAAATATTCATTTTTCCTACTTTTGGATGCATCATTTGTATGCGGCCAATGAAAAAATTATATCTCCTCTTTAGTTTTGCCTGCCTGCTGGCATTAGCTTATGCCTGCACAGAAGAAAGCTGTGAACAGGAAACAGGGGTGATGATGCAGGCAGGGTTTTATGAAAGCGGGTCCGGCAATAGCCTGACTGTTGACAGCTTAAGCATACATGGCCTGTATATGCCTGATTCCCTGATATATTCTAATGCAAAACTTGAGGAGGCAGATCTCCCGCTGAATCCTTCTGCACCATCCTGCTCATTTATAATTATAACCGGCAGCCGGCATGATACAATTGAAATTCAGTATGAGTCAGAGCTCAGGTTCCTGTCACGAGCCTGCGGATATATTTATACTTACACCCTTAAAGAGGTGCTGTTCACTAATAATAACATCAGTAATATATTAATCGTAAACGAACAAGTAAATCCCGGTAATGAAGAGAATATCCAGATATTCTTTTAGCTTCCTGATGCTGCTATATACCCTGGCAGCCAGTGGACAGGATGCAGACACAGTTAAGGCCTCAAGGTCTTTAAGCATTGGTGTGGATCTGACCGGACCCGTTCTTTATTCATTAGACAGGTCAAAATATAATTTTGAAGGACGCCTGGCCTACAGGCTCAACTACAAATACTTCCTGGTGATAGAACCGGGATATTCAGGTTTTAATTTCGAAAAACACAATTATGAATACTACAGCCGGGGCATGTACCTCCGGGTTGGAACAGATATAAGCCTGCTGGCACCAGTGGCTTCCAGGATCAACCACTTTGCAGGCATAGGATTCAGGTACGGATTGTCGCTTTTTCAGCAGGCAACACCATCTATAAGTTTTAATAATTACTGGGGACATATTGATACATCGGTAGAAGAGAATTCCGTTAATGCACATTTTATTGAACTGCAGGGTGGTGTAAAAACAGAAGTATTCACCAACTTCCTTATCGGATGGGCTGTTAAGCTTAGGACTTCTGTATACTCATCGGGCAAAAACGGTAAAAAGGCCGTATATATTCCCGGCATGGGCTCTACAGACAGCTTTATAGCACCGGCAGTATCATATTATATTATTTACCGCTTTCCTCTCCCTGATCCTTCCTCCGAATAAGGATCATCCCCAGAAAGGTTATAAGCCCGTTAACGATCAGCAACTCAAAACCAAATTCATATCCGCCAAACAAGGTCTCAGAAAACATATTAAGCACCACACACAGAAGAGGTGAGGCAATGGCTATCCAGGGCATATATTTATCATATATTTGCCACCTGGTAAACAAACCAAATGAATACATCCCCAGGAGGGGACCATATGTATATCCCGCTACCGTGAACAATGCCCCTATCACACTCTGGTCATTTATCAGCCTGAAAACCAGTATAACGGCCATCAGAACAAATGAAAACATTATATGAACCCTGAAACGAATCTTCCTTAAAACCTGCTCCTTCTCCCCGCCCCTGCCAAGAATATCAACGGTAAATGACGTTGTAAGAGCTGTAAGGGCGGAGTCAGCACTTGAATACGCTGCTGCAATAAGGCCAAGAATAAAGAAGATTGTGAGTACCGGTGCCAGTCCTCCCTGAGTTACCACAAGAGGAAACAGGTTGTCTGCCTGTTCAGGTAAAGCCATTCCCGCAAAAGAGGTATACATAACAAGCAATACACCCAGCACAAGGAAAATCAGATTAACAGGCACAAAAGCAACACTGTAGGTGTACACATTTTTTTTTGCATCCCTGAGGTTACGGCAGCTCAGGTTCTTCTGCATCATATCCTGGTCGAGACCGGTCATTACAATGGTGATGAACATACCCCCGAAAAACTGCTTGACAAAATGCCTTTTGTCATTGAAATCGTCAAAAAAGAACATCCTTGACAGTTTATTATCCCTTACAGCCTCAAAGACAGACCCGACATCCATATCCATTGACCTGGATATATATATAACGGTAAGAACAACAGCAGTCAGCATAAAAAGCGTCTGCAGGGTATCGGTCCATATTATTGTTTTTATACCCCCTTTGAAAGTATACAGCCATATTAATACCAGGGTTATTAATACAGTAACAGCAAAGGGTATATTCCATGCATCAAAAACAGCAAACTGCAAAACAATTGCAACAAGGAAAAGCCTGAATGAAGCCCCTACTGTTCTGGAAAGCAGGAAGAACGATGCTCCTGTCTTGTATGAATAATAACCAAAACGGCCTGAAAGATATGTATATATTGACGTAAGGCGCAGCCTGTAATATAGTGGAAGCAGAACCTCGGCAATAACAGCATATCCCACAAGGTAACCAAATACCATCTGCATATAAGAAAACTGACTCTCAAGAACCCAGCCCGGAACAGATATAAAAGTGACACCCGATAATGATGTGCCAAGCATGCCTATAGCCACAATGAACCAGGGGGATTTGCGGTTGCCTATAAAAAAACTCTCGCTGTCGGCTCTGCGTCCGGTAAACCAGCCTATGAGAAGCAGAAAGCTGAAGTAAAGCAAAATAATTACCAGAATCAGTACCGGATTCATATGGAAAATTTTGGCAAGAATAATAAAAACAGCGGAAACAAAAAATTATAATTATTAATTTAATGCACTAACTTTATCCCCTTTCATTGAATAATATGTCTATGACATTTTCTGACTATCCGTCAAAATTACTTGAAAATGCAGTTAATGAGTTTGCATCACTGCCCGGCATTGGAAAAAAAACTGCATTCAGACTTGTAATGCATCTCCTGAGGCAGAATGAATCAGATGTGGAGCGCTTTGGTGAAAGCCTTATAAAGCTTAAAAAGGAGATAAAATACTGCCGTATATGTTTTAATATATCTGATAATGACATCTGTGATATATGCAGCGACAGGTCGCGCGACCACACACTTATCTGTATTGTTGAAAATATAAGGGATGTAATAGCTATCGAAAACACCGGACAATACAGGGGCCTATACCATGTTCTCGGTGGCATAATATCACCAATGGATGGCATTGGACCCTCTGACCTTAATATTGATCAGCTTGAAGAAAAGGTTAAAGAAGGAGGTATCGATGAGATTATCTTCGCTTTGAGCACTACCATGGAAGGTGATACAACAAATTATTACATCTTCCGAAGGCTTATCCCATATAATATTAAAGTATCATCCCTTTCAAGAGGTGTGGCCATTGGCGATGAGCTCGAATATACAGATGAGATCACTCTGGGCAGGTCAATTATTAACCGTACACCCTTCGACATGAGGAAGCAGGACGAAAAATGAGTCCCAATGTATCTTTGCCGTAAAAAAAATATTTGCTAATTTAGATGAATACATATCTGATCTATTAAATAATCTTAAATAAAAAATATGCAACCTGAAATAAGCAATAAGTTTTCATCATCAGCAATATCAATGAAGAAATCAGAGATCAGGGAGATCCTGAAGCTCCTGCAAAATCCAGATATGATATCCTTTGCAGGCGGACTGCCATCACCAACCTCTTTCCCCGTGGAAGAAGTTAAGGAGATAACTTCCGCAATACTTGACACGCAGGGGGCTGCGGCCCTCCAGTATGGAACTACTGAAGGCGATCCTGACCTCAGGCAGATGATACTCAAGAGACATTCCGAACAGGGACTCAGTCTGACTGATGAAAACCTTGCAATAAGTACCGGCTCGCAACAGGCACTGGATATTTTATCAAAAATATTTATTGATCCGGGCGACTGTGTAATATGCGGACTGCCCTCTTATCTGGGTGGACTGTCATCATTTAAGGTGTACGGAGCTGAACTGGTGGGAGTGCCCTTTGATGAAAAAGGAATGAGAGCTGATGAACTACAAAAGACCATTGTCCGCCTGCAAAAAGAAAACAAAAAAATCAAGTTTATCTATATTATCCCCGATTTCCAGAATCCGGCCGGCATTACCATGCCTGGTTCAAGAAGAAAAGAAATACTGGATATAGCCTCACAACATGACATCCTTATCCTTGAAGACAGTCCCTACAGGGATATCCGCTTTGAAGGCAAGCCTCAGAAGCTGATCTATGAAATGGACAGTGAGGAGAGGGTGATAACACTTTTTACATTCTCAAAAATATTCGCCCCCGGCTTCAGGATAGCATGGCTGCTGGCAAACCCGCGTATAATAAACAAGTTTATTCTGGCTAAACAATCTGCTGACATCTGTTCACCCGTACTGGTGCAGAAGATTATTGCTGAATATATGAAGCGTGGCCTGCTTGAAAAAAATCTTGTGAATACCATAAGCCTGTATAAGACACGCCGCGATCATATGCTTGACTGCTTTGAGAAATATATGCCTGACGGTGTTAAATGGACAAAGCCTGAAGGCGGCCTCTTCCTTTTTATCACGCTCCCCGAAAACATCAATGCCGATGATCTTATGAAGGTGGCGGTAGAAAGGAACGTAGCATTTGTTAAAGGTTCCGTATTTTACTGTAACGGCGGTGGCAAAAATACAATGAGAATTAATTTCTCCTATTGTGATACCGCAGATATTACAAAAGGAGTGGAAAGACTGGCAGCTGTCATTAAAGAATATATTAACAAAGGCGCCACGCCTTAATGAAGATATCAGTAATAATAGTAAATTATAATGTCAGGCATTTCCTTGAGCAATGCCTGGCCTCAGTACACAGGGGGCTAAAAGACATTAAAAATGAGGTCATTGTTGTTGACAACAACTCCACTGACGGCTCGGCGGCAATGGTAAATAATAAATTCCCCGGTGTCATACTTATCAAAAACTCTTCAAACAGAGGTTTTGGTGCTGCCAATAACCAGGCCCTGAAAATTGCAAAGGGAGAGAATATTCTTTTCCTTAACCCTGACACCGTACTGCAGGAGACAACCATAAGTGAATGCCTGGCTTTTATGGATAAGCATCCTGAGGCAGGGGCGGCAGGAGTAAAAATGATTGACGGCAAAGGGCGCTTTTTGCCTGAATCAAAAAGAGGCCTGCCAACACCGAAAACAGCTTTCTACCGTATATCCGGACTCTATAAGATCTCCCCCCGTTCGGAAAAATTCAACAGGTATTATATGGGACATCTCCGGAAAAATGATGTGCAGCAGATAGAAGTACTTACAGGGGCCTTCTTTCTTACACGCAGGAAGGTGCTGGATAAAACAGGACACTTTGATGAATCATTCTTTATGTACGGGGAAGACATAGACCTGAGCTACAGGATACTTAAAAACGGATATAAGATATATTACCTGCCTGAACCCTCCATCATACATTATAAAGGAGAAAGTACTGCAAGGGGAACGCTCAATTATATCCTGCACTTCTATAAGGCTATGATCATCTTTAACAGTAAACATTTTACAGGTAAAAGTATAAGGTTATTCGCATGGCTGATCAATACGGCTATATTTTTCAGGGCATCACTTTCTTACCTCAAATCACTTGCCGGATCCTTAAGCCTGCCCGCAGCGGATTTCCTGCTGTTTTATTTTAGTTATATTTTCATCTGTGGCTTCTGGGAAAAGTACTATTTTAACGGTGAGGCCCAGTATCCTGACATCCTGAAAAAAACAATTCTCCCCCTCTATGTCCTTGTCTGGGTAATATCCATTGCCCTGTTTAAGGGATACAAAAAACCTGTACAGATACCAAAGGGAATTAAAGGCATACTGGCAGGCACAGTATTTATCCTGGTGGTTTATGCCCTCCTGCCCCTGGAGTTACGGTTTTCAAGGGCTCTCATTATACTGGGTCTTGTGATGTCGCTTATTGATTTTTTACTTATCAGGCTTATTGCCGGGTTGACAGGTTTAATTAAAGTACGTGGTATCAGCAACAGGGAAAGAAGGGCGGTGATAGTCAGCAATCCCGGGGAATATAAAAAAATCAGGCATATAATTAATACGGCAGATATTCCGTACAGGCTCTGTGGCAGGGTTAATCCATCAGGGAGTGAGTCAAAGCATGATTCCCTGGGCAGGCTTGACAATATCCAGGAAATAATCAGGGTAAATAATGTTGATGAGGTAATATTCAGTTCATCAGACCTTAGTGCAGGCGAGATCATTGAATTAATGAAAATGCTGGCCGGTTCATCAGTAATAAAAAAGATAGCAAGAACAGACTCTGATTATGTCATTGGCAGTAACTCAAAACTATTGCCGGGTGAGGTAAACTCATTACGGAAGGGGAAGATTATCTGAAGCCCGGTAATTATATCTGCATAGATAATTGAAACATTTTTGTTTTTATTTGTTTAATATTTAGAACAACAACAAAAGACAAATGGGAAAGATTGAAATTTATTTACCATCAATGGGTGAAGGTGTAATTGAAGCCACAATAACAAAATGGCTGGTTAACGAAGGAAGCCAGGTAGAAGAAGATGATCCGGTGGTTGAAGTAGCAACCGATAAGGTTGATACCGAGATACCGGCACCTGCTGCGGGTGTCCTGAAAAATATCGCCTTCAAAGAGGGTGATGTACCCAAAGTTGGTGATGTGCTTGCTTTCATTGAAAGCGATGCCCCTGGCACATCTTCTGAAGAATCAGCACCGGAAGTTGAGAAAGAATACAATGAAGTAAAGAAAGCTTCCTCAACTTACCTGTCACAACAAAATGAAGAAGACAGTAACAGCGAATTGTTAAAAAGCCGTACACCTGGCGGTAAATTCCTTTCACCACTGGTGAGAAAAATTGCAAACAAGGAGAATATAAGGTACTCCGAGCTTGATGAAATAAAAGGATCCGGCATGGATGGCAGGATAACCAGGGATGATATAATGGAACTGGTTTCAGACAGGTACGGTTCATCAAGGCCATCCACTGATGGCAAACCTTCGGGTGATCGCATAAAGGAAGAATCACCTGCCCGGGAAAAAGATACTACCTCAGCCACACAGGCACCGGCAGCCACCCCTGCAAGCAGTGAAGGTGATGAGATAATTGAGATGGGCCGTGTACGGAAGCTTATAGCCGAACATATGGTAAGGTCAAAGCAGACCTCACCACACGTAACTTCATATATTGATGTGGATATAACAGATATCATAAGATGGAGGGAAAGTATTAAAGAAAAATTCTTCAAAAGAGAAGGTATAAAACTAACGCTTACCCCAATATTTATTGAAGCAGTTGCAAGGGCAATAAGACAGGTACCTTTGATCAATGTAACTGTTGACGGAGATAAAATAATCAAAAAGAAAAATATCAACATAGGCATGGCCACTGCGTTGCCCGACGGCAATCTCATAGTACCGGTAATAAAAAGAGCCGATGAGAAAAGCATTATAGGGCTGGCTCGCTCCGTTAATGATCTGGCAGAGAGGGCAAGGAACAATAAGCTTAAGCCCGAGGAAATAACAGGTGGCACATTCTCAATAACCAATTACGGTACTGTTGGTACACTGATGGGCTCCCCTATCATTAACCAGCCTCAGGCAGCAATACTGGGAATAGGAGCAGCCAAAAAGATGCCTGCTGTTATTGAAACAGAAGCGGGTGATTCCATAGGAATACGAAATATAGTGTACCTTTCACTGAGCTATGACCACAGGATTGTTGACGGAGCACTTGGTGGGCTGTTCCTTAAGAATATTAAGGAAAACCTGGAGTCATTTGTAAAAAATAGTTTTATTGAAGACCTGTCCCTCTGAGCCATATAATAAAAAAAGATACATTGCCGGGAAGCAATAATTGACCCTTTTTTTTTAATATTGTCTTAATATTATTAGTTTTGGGGAAATGAAACCTGACACCGATGAACAGACAGGCTATTAAACTGCTATTGATTGCCCTGGTTTTTAATTCAGCTATTTTAAACGCACAGAGCCGCAGGGAAATCAAGGATAAGTTTTTTGAGGCCGAATCGTGGATGCTGTTCGAAGAATACCAGGATGCATTGCCTTTATACCTGGAACTTCTTGAACTGTACCCCCAAAACTATAACTACAGATACAGGATTGGTGTCTGCTATCTTAATATACCCGGTCAGAAAGAAAAAGCCCTTCCATACCTGAAGGAAGCTGTCAGACATATTGACCTCAAATACAGGGAAGGAAAATTCAGGGAGAAAAATGCACCATACGATGCCCTTTTTTACCTGGGTGCAGCATACAGGATTACCAACCAGCTTGACAGCGCTATAGAAACATACCGCTCATTCTATGAAGGGATGGATCATAAGACATACGATTCAACAATAGTAAAGCTCCAGATACAGGCCTGCATTAATGCAAAAAAACTGATGAAGACGCCCCTTTACCTGAAACAGGAAAACATGGGCGAATACATAAATGATACCAGGTCAGATGTAAACCCGGTGGTTTCAGCCGATGAAAAAACCATGGTGTTCACGCGTGAACTGGCTTTCTATGAAGGTATCTTCTATTCAAAAAAGGTGGACGGACTGTGGTCTCCTCCAATACAGATACAGGCCGAACTGCTTATAGATGACGGGTATTCAACAAGCCTTTCCCCTGATGGCAATGAACTGTATATTTACCGGGACGACGGATACGACGGGAATATATATGTGAGCAATTATGAGAACGGAAGATGGTCACCCGCAGAAAAGCTTAATGACAATATAAATACAAAGTACTGGGAATCACATGCCTGCATATCCGGTGATGGTAAAAGATTATTTTTCACAAGCAACCGTAAAGGGGGCTATGGAGGACTGGATATCTATGTGTCAGAGAAGGACAGTGTTGGCGAATGGGGGCCTGCTAATAACCTGGGGCCGGTTATAAACACTCCGTTCAACGAGGAAACACCCTTTCTCAGCACTAATGATGATGTACTTTTTTTCAGCTCAAGAGGTCATTTCAATATGGGCGGGCACGATATATTCTACTCTACAAAAGCAGATAGCAATAGTTGGTCAGCGCCTGTAAATATGGGCTATCCTGTAAACTCCACGGATGATGATCTGTTCTTCTCTCCCGTAGGTGATGGTTATCTTGCCTATATGGCAAAATTCGACTCAGACGGATATGGCATGGAAGATATATTCAGGGTGGAGATATTTTCTGATGAACATCCCCGGAAATTCTTCGTGAGAGGAATTGTAAAGTTGAAAGATCTGTTGAACCAGTATAATGACAGTGTAAGGGTTAGCGCACTCGACAGGTCCAACATGGATACGCTGGTGGCTGTTTACTCTGACCCTCACACAGGTGAATATGAGTTTGAGATACCCCAGGGTGAATATAAACTTGTGTATGAATCAGAGGGATCAAAGACAGTTGAAAAAAATATCGAGTTTGAACTTACCCAGCCCGGCGACAGCATAATGCTGCCTTATGATGAACTGGAAAAGGCTGATTATATAGCAGATATCCGTATACCCGGACTTAAAGATTCAGTGACTTACGAAAGTGATGATACTGCAAGGATAAAACTTTTGACAGAGCCTGAGTCCGTGCTTACTGCAGAACACTGGCAGGGCGACAGTCTCCTCAAAACAGAAGAATTCTTTATCCTTGATTCTGTGTTTATTTACCAGCCTGAAACATTCACAGGTAGTAATAATATCAGGTTCACACTGAAAGACCGCTTTAATAATATCTCTACCATAGATTATAACTTCCTGGTCAGTGAACCTGAAATTGAAGAACCTGTAGTTGAAGAGACCGTTGTAGCAGAGCCCGACCCGGAAGAAGAATTGCTTGCACAACAGAAAACAATTGACAGCCTCGAAACCATACAGAACAGGGAAAAAGAAAGCATTGATCGTATGGAGAAGGTTATAAGTGAGGTAAGCCATGCCAGAGAAAATGAACAGATGAAAGAGGTTATTCAGAAAATAAACCTGAAGCAGATAAAGAAAGCCAGTGAATGGCTGGAATCACTTTATTCTGTTGCAATAGAAGATGGTACGGAGAAAGAGCTGCTTACAAAGCTGATTGCCGCAATGTCAGCAGAGATGGATGATAGTGCTGAGGATTATCTGGCAAGACTGAAAGAATTTGCAGGTCCTGAACTCCGGGAAGCACTTGAAAAAATAGACCCGGATAAATTCAAAGATGACGATCCTGAAGAATTAATTGATTTTCTGCTGAGCAATGCTGACAGGATGGGATATTCTAAAAATGATGTATTCGAGGCCTTCTCCAAAATAATAAATGCTTCAGATAAAACAGCAGAAGAAATAGTCGATTATATTACTGCTGAAAAAGAATCTAAACCCTGGATACTCTGGATACTTCTTGGCGGTGCAACAATAGCAATAATAATTCTTGTAAGCAGAAGGAAAAAGAATAAAAATGATTAACTTGTAACAGTATGAAAGCCTGCTTTCATCAGGGTTTTTATATTGTTAATATTTTAATATTTTTGTTATAACCAAATTGCCGGGATATGTATCGAATATGGATAAGTCTGATTCTGTTATTATTTATAAATAGCACCCTTCATTCCCAGAATTTTAAAAAAGATCAGGAAACATTTCTGGAAGCTGAATACTTCCTTATGTTCGAGGACTATAACGATGCCCTGCCCTATTACCTTGATCTGTATGAGGATTATCCGGGCAATAATAACCTGGCCTACAGGATAGGTCTTTGTTATCTTGGAATACCAGGCCAGAAACATATAGCAATAGAATACCTGGAAAAAGCAGCCATAAGCTCGGAGGCATCTTACAGGGAAGGATCCCTGAAACAGGAGACAGCACCATATACGGCATGGTACTTCCTTGGTAATGCATACAGGATAAACTACCAGTTTGATAAAGCAAAAGAGGCTTATAAAAAATACAGGGAGACATTGCTTGATGATGATACAGATAACATTATGTTCATTGATCACCAGATCACTACATGCGATAATGCCAGGGAGATAATGGAAAATCCCGTGGAGTACGAAGAGGTGAATGCCGGTGAAAAATTCAATGATGCCTACAGAAACTTCAACCCGATAATATCATCTGACGGATCAAGCTTTGCATTCATGTCATCCCTTAAGTTTTATGACGCTGTTTTTTTCTCTTTTAAAGAAAAAGACAGGTGGAGCGTACCCGTTAACATCACTCCCGACCTGCTATCCGATGGTAATCTCTATATATCATGCCTTGCAGATAAGGGAAACACACTTTATCTGTCAAAATACAATGATAATGAAAGCAATATATACAAAAGCGAATATGACGGTATAAGATGGTCGCCCGCCGAACCGGTAAATGAAATAAATACAGGAAACTGGGAATCACATGCCTTTGTTACAGAAGATGGTTCTGCTATGATTTTCAGCTCTGATCGTCCGGGTGGCATGGGGGGACTTGACCTTTATATCTGCTATAAGAATGAAGATGGAAAATGGGGCACAGCAAGGAACCTGGGTCCTGAGATCAATACACCCTTTAATGAAGACAGGGCCTTTCTCATAAATAACGGCAAGCAACTTTTCTTCTGTTCCCAGGGTCATTACAACATGGGAGGATTTGACCTTTTTAAATCAGAAAGATCAGAAAACGGCAAATGGACCAGGCCTGAGAATCTCGGCTACCCGATTAATGACCCTGATGATAATGTATTCTTTATGCCGGTCAATAACGGGCATTCCGGGTATATATCAGCATTCAGGGAAGGCAAAGGTTATGGCAAGGAGGATATATATTTATTAATATTTAAGTAAGCCTGAAATGCATAGATATTTTTTGTCTGTTATAGCCCTGCTGATTGCATTAAATATTAATGCCCAGAATGATGAATTGCGTGAAATATTTGTGGAAGCTGAATCTTACTACCTTTTTGCTGAATATGACCTTGCCAATCCCCTCTACCTTATCCTTGATGATTATTTAAGCGATAATGCCAATATTAAATTTAAAATCGGTAATTGCTACCTTAATATCCCCGGAGAGAAAGAAAAAGCCATACCTTACCTTGAAGCAGCCGTAAAAAATGCAAGCTATGACGCCAACCCTGAATCATTCAGGGAGACAAGAGCCCCGCTCGAGGCTTACTTTTCCCTGGCATCGGCATACCGGATTAATTATGAGTTTGAAAAAGCCCTCAGCACCTATGCCAGGCTCAATGAACTGCTCCCCGAAAAAGGTGCTTTTGAAAATGCCGACTTTATCGACCAACAGATATATGCATGCAGGAATGCTATGACAGCCGTTGAGAACCCTATCGAATTTAACAGGCAAAACCTGGGCCCGGATATTAACCAGGGTTCAATGAATGTTGACCCGGCAATCAGCGGCGATGGTAACACACTGGTATATACTGAAGAAAGAGGACTGGAAAACACTATATTCTTTGTGAAAAAAGAGAGGGGTGAATGGGGAGACCCCGTTGATATTACAGCACAGCTGGGAGGCGCCACCGACTGCTCATCCAGTGCCCTCAACCACGACGGAACAGAATTATACATTTATAAAAATGATAATTTCGACGGGAATATTTACATCTCATCATTTGAGAACGGCTCATGGAACAGAATAAAAAAGCTGGGAAGGAACATAAATACCCGGTATTACGAATCTCATGCCTGTATATCTTCTGATGGCAAAAAATTATATTTCACCTCTAACCGGACGGGAGGGGAAGGAGGCCTTGACATCTATGTCTCAGAGAGAGAAGAGGGCAAAAACTGGGGCGAAGCAAAGAACCTGGGATCAGCTATTAATACTCCTTATAACGAGAACACACCTTTTATTTCTGCCAATGATTCCATCCTTTTCTTCAGCTCGGAAGGTCATTCCAGTATTGGGGGTTACGATATTTTCAGCTCAAAACTTATTGGAGGAGTGTGGAAAAGCCCTTCAAATATAGGCTATCCCATTAACACACCTGACGATGACCTTTTCTTTAACCCCCTGAATAATGGCAGCAACGCATATTACTCCATGGTCAAAGGATATAAGGAAAAAGATATATATTACCTGTCACTTGGCGAGAAACAGGCTGCACCCACCTTTGAGATAAAAGGAATTGTCAGCCTGAGTGATACAGTCGTTAAGTTTAATGACGACTACAGGATAATTCTTTACAGCATGACAAAGGAAGATACCCTGGATATTGGTTACCCTAACGAGTCAACCGGCTTTTACAGCTTTATGGTTAACCCTGATGAATACAGGATAACCTACGACGGGGTAGCATACCTGCCTGTTGAAAAAAATGTTACCCTTACGGAAGATCATCCGGCAAGGGAAGAGGTGATAAATGTAACCCTTGAACCGGATACCAATTACATCCCGAAATTACCCCGGAGATTTGAGAAACTTGATTTCTCCCAGGTACAGGTTATAGATGCAATAGATTCTTCCATACTGGTAACGGATGTTGTTGTGCGTGATGTCAGCGATTCCGATTCAACAAATATTGACGTACTCTACTATACTATCCAGCTTATGGCCCTCTACAACCCTGTTGATGTAACATTCTTCAGAGACACCGATGTTACGGTGGTATATAATGAAGAAGACCAATTTTACAGGTACACCACCGGCCGGTTTGAAACAAAAGAAGAAGCATACAGGAGAAGGGATGAGCTGATAGACAGCGGGTACCCGGAGGAGATATTTGTAAAAACAGTCTTCAGGGGGGAACAGTAATGCAAGCGGACAGGTATTTTCTGTGTTTTATATTCTTGTTTGTATCCTTATCACTCATCAGCGCCCAGGACGATCCACCGGGTGAAAGGGAAACAGAAAAGCTAATTAACCAGGCTGATGGTTATTTTATCTACGACGAAAACTATAAAAAGGCAGCTCCCATCTATGAAGAGCTACTGGAATATAGACCAGGCGACCATAATATAAGTTACAAACTTGGAACCTGCTACCTCAATATTACAGGGAAAAGGAAAAAAGCTCTCGAATTACTTGAATATGCATCATCCAATTATGTGATGGACCAGGATTACACTTCCCTGGGAAGTGCTGCTCATTTTGATGCACTTTACTACCTTGCTTTTGCATACCAGGAGAATATGCAACTGGATAATGCTATTGAATATTATGAGAAATACCGCGATCTGCTTGAAGTGAAAAATGCCGCTGAAATTGAATATATCAATCTGCAGATACAGTCGTGCCGAAATGCCAGGGATAACATAAACACTGATCATCAACTGGAAAAAGAATTGCTTGCTCAATGGCTCATCTCTTTCCCCGGGGCAATCAATCCCGTTATCTCATCCGGTGATTCGGTTTTTGTCTTTACCCTTGAAAAAGAATTCCAGAACCATATTTTCTACTCCCGCAAAGAATCAGGCACCTGGTCAGAACCTGCTGATATAACAGATGAGCTGGGAGGCAAAAAAGATATGTACACAAATTCCATTACTGCTGATGGCAAAACAATGCTTATTGCACGGAATGATGGTATAAATGGTGATCTTTACCTGTCTCATTACAAAAAAGGCTCATGGTCCAGGCTGGATAAGCTGGGCCGCACCGTTAACACAAAATACTGGGAATCACATGGCTCGCTGAATAATGACGGCAGCATACTTTTTTTTGCCAGTAACAGGCCCGGAGGATACGGGAGCCTTGATATCTACCGGGCCGACCTGGATGAAAAATTCAGGGCAGGTGAAGCCAGGAACCTCGGACCGGTTATCAATACCGCGCTTGAAGAAAACACCCCTTATTATATTGACAGTACCGCCACATTATATTTCAGTTCAACGGGGCACAGGGGATATGGGGGCTACGATATATTTTACTCACGAAACAATAAAAACTGGTCACAGCCGGTACATATACCCTACCCTATTAATACCACATCAGATGATCTGAACTATATACCACTGTATAGTGATGAAGGTATTATAAGCATGCCACAGGCCGACACTTCCTCATTCAGGAATATTTACCTTGTAAGCATAGATAAAAAAGCTGAACCGGAAAGGATAATTGCAAGGGGCGAAGTGACTCTGGATGACGGTCTGCAAGCGGTTCCGGACAAACTCAAAATGTCAGTCAGGGATAATACAACAGGTGCTATGCTTGCCGATATCAGGGCTGACAGTGCAGGACAATTCTCAACTGCACTGGAATATGGTGATTACAGTATCTTAATAAGCTATCCCGGATACCGGAAAGATACGGTAAATATAAATATCCCTGAATCATATAACAGGAATGAGATCTATATCTCGCAAAACCTGGTGCCTGAAAGAATTGTAAACGGCGAGTTTATTGCTGTCAGGAATATACTCTTTGACTTTGACAGGGCAACACTCAGCAGGAAAGCCAGGATAGAGATAGAGAAAATGGTGCCTGTGCTTCTGGAACATAAGGATCTCAGGGTTTGTATTAAAGGTTATACGGATGCAGTGGGTACAACGGAATATAACACTGGGCTTTCAGAAAGAAGAGCGGATACGGTAAGACATTACCTCAGCCGGGCAGGCATAGAGCCAGACAGGATAAAAGTATCCGCAGAAGGAGAATCTGAATTTATAGCAGATAACTATATTGACGGGAAATCTGATAATCCGGTTGGACGCATGTATAACAGGCGCGTGAGCATTAGCATACAAAATAATGGCTATGAACTGCCTGTTGAATCGTACCTTAATGTGCCGGAGCATGTAAAGAAACCATATTCATACAGTTTCTATGTTGTCATAAAAGAATCAGTGGAGAGATATCCACCCACTTATTTCACACAATACAACAGAAGCGAGTTTTCATTTATCAATGAATTTAATATTGAAGACAAATTTATATACGCTCTGGGCGGCTTCCGTACAAGGATAGATGCGCTCAGTTACCTGGTAAGCCTGCGCGAAGACAATGTTGACGGCGCATATATTATTACCGAGTATGACCTGCCGGAAAAAGAAGCCGTCAATAATAAACTCCCGCCGCTCTATACAATACAGGTACATGCACTCAGGAATAAGGCGGACACTGACTTTGAAGGGCTGAATAATGTAAGGGAAATTAAAGGCACAGACGGTTTCTACAGATATACAGCAGGTGAATATACCGGCTATTCCAGGGCCAGGAATGCACTGCAGAGAATACGTAAATCCGGTTATCCGGAAGCCTTTATTAAAGCAATAGATACACTTGAGAAACAATCATTACAGGATAGATAGATGAAATATGATCAGATTAAATTAAGAGCCCCCGAGCCTGAGGACCTTGCCATCCTTTACAGGTGGGAAAATGATCCTTCCGTATGGCAGATCAGCAATATCCTGGCACCATTCTCAAAATATACCCTGAAGCGATATATAGAAAAATCCCACAGAAGCATATTTGAGGCAGGCCAGCTCAGATTTATGATTGAGATTGCAGGCAAGGGCAGTACCATAGGTACAATTGATCTTTTTGATTTTGATGCCTTTCATCTCAGGGCAGGGGTTGGAATATTGATAGCTGAACGTGAAGAGAGAAGAAAAGGCTATGCCGGTATGGCGCTTAAAGGCATACTTAATTATTGTTTTGAGCACCTGATGCTTCACCAGGTATACTGCAATATCACTGAAGATAATACAGCCTCTGTCAATCTTTTTACAAAGACGGGTTTCACAGAGATTGGCTATAAAAAAGACTGGATAAAGACAAAAGACGGATTTAAAGGTGAAATTATGTACCAGATTATCAATCCATCAGGATAATTAAGGCAAATCCAAATCACATTGTTCTATTATAATTCTCATTATAAAACAATTACAGATTCTCTGGTTATTTCCATCCTTATGAATCTTTCCCGAAAGGATGCTCTATGTCTTCCGTTAACATTCCCCCCAGCATTCTGGCACCATCACCGGTAACAACAAAACAGTCTTCTATCCTTACACCGAACTCACCGTAAATATAAATACCGGGTTCATTGCTGAAAGTCATGCCCGGCTCCAGTAATAAGGGATTATCTTTTACAAGGTACGGATACTCATGACCATCCATGCCTATACCATGTCCCAGCCTGTGTGCAAAATACTTATAACCCGGACCAAAACCGGCTTCTTCTATCACCTTTCTCGCCACCCGGTCAATCTCTCCGCATGAAACACCGGGCTTTATAGCCTTATGAGCCTCACCCTGTGCTTTCAGTACAGCATCAAACACTTCCCTCTGTCTTTCATTGGGCTTGCCGAATACTACCGTACGGGTTACATCACTCCTGAAGCCTTCAACTGTACAACCACCGTCAACAAGTACTATATCTCCCTCATGCAACTTTCGCTCCTGGTTGGTGCCATGGGGATAGGCAGAGGTAAATCCAAAATAGGGACCGCCCCCACCGCTGGTACCCATCTCCGAGTGAGCAAACCTTATATGACTGGCAAGCTCTGTCCTGGTCATACCCTCTTCAAGCCTACTAAAACCATAGCGGTACGCTTTCTTTGTTATCCTGTTGGCAAGATCCATATACGCCAGCTCTTTATCTGTCTTAATAGCCCTGACCATATTCACCGCCATACTGCCATCAAGCAGATCCGCCTGCAGTGCTCCCTGAAAACCTTCAGAGATAAAGCTTCTTACATCAGGACCTATCGCAATCTTGCTTTTATCAATCCCCAGATCATTAATGATTTGTCCGAAAAGTTTGTATGGAGACTCATGTTCGGCCCAGGTACGTATCTCATGTCCCTCCGGTATCTGTTCTTTTGCCCTCTCCAGCTCAAATTCCGGGCATATCCATACCGGTTCCTTTTTTGTATTTATCACCGGTCCGAAGGTTCTCTCACTCAGCCACCATGAGATATTGAAAAAATATTTCATGTTGGTGCTGCCTTCTATAAACAAAGCATCGATACCCCGGTCTGACATTGATTTTATAAGCTTCTTCAGCCGGTCGCTGTAATCGCTGGCATCAAGAGGTTCCACACCGCTAACCTCATTTTCCAGGTTATGGTCAATAATATTATCACCTGTATCGGCACAGGATTTTAAAAATGGTACAACAAGACCACTGCCAGCTATAGACAGGCCTCCAATCTTAATGAAATCGCGACGGGTATTTTTCATTTCTCCTATAGATTTGATTTATCTAAAGGTATCTATTTTTGACCATTCGTGAAATGTTAGACAGCATACCCTGGTTATTCAGGAGAATAATATTATATCATTCTCATTTTTTAATCGCTTATATGACTTAAGTTTTCCCGTATAATTATTTTTATTAATACTAATTACACGACACAGGAAAATTGGATATATTTTTTTAGTATTTTTAGACATTCAAAGCAAAACATATGATTACAACAACAACTGAAACGGTTCCGGGAAAAGAAGTGTCAGAAATATTAGGCATATCACGCGGAAGCACGGTAAGAGCACGGCACCTGGGAAGGGATATTTTTGCCGGTCTGAAAAACCTTGTAGGCGGCGAGGTACATGAATATACACAGCTGCAGGCAGAAGCGCGTGAACAGGCCCTCCAGAGGATGGCCTCTGATGCTGAAAAGCTGGGAGCAGATGCAGTCATTAACGTGAGGATGCACACATCCATGATAATGCAGGGATGCTCGGAAATACTAGTCTACGGCACAGCAGTTAAACTTAAATAACAGATAAACATGAAATTCCTGGCCGGGATCATCATTATAGTCGCACTGGCCGTTGCATTATACATGCTCGTAAAATTACTTCTTGTTATTGCCAGGCGCATAGAGGATAAAGACAGGGAGACCTTTGAGAAAAGAAAAAACTGACCGTCGGGTATTAGACATACTTTTTATTTAATAATTATTGCTCCATACTATCATTTATTTCTTTTGCAATAATTTTTAGCTCATGCTTGCGTTAACTAAGCAGTAATAATTGTAGTTGAAAATTTTGAGATGCAGGAAATATGAAAAAGTTACCGTACAGGTTTATAATGATTGTGGTTCTGCTGGCAATAATATTTAATAAAAGTAATAGCCAGAGGCCCCTCCCGGATGAGCTTCTTACAAACACGATAGAAGAACAAATTGAATATATAGAGGAGCATACGAGGATTTATGAAAACTACAGGGCAATAAGAGAAGATATGTTCCAGAAAATTAACAATAACATTATTGATTCTTTAATGGCATACAAAAAAGATATTACACAGTTAAATAACCGTATCTCATCATTTAACAATGCAAATGATTCTCTGAATAATTCGCTGGAAGAGACAAGGTCGAACCTGCAGGAGGTAAGCCGGACAAAAAATGAGATCAGCCTGATGGGCCTCGAAATCAACAAGACGGTCTATAATTCAATTATGCTGATAATCATTGCGGCATTAATAATTATGCTGATAATGGGATATATACTGTTTAAAACTAACAGGGCCGGAACGATCAGAACAAAAAATGAACTTAAGGATCTCAAAAATGAGTTTGAAGAGTACCGCCAGAATTCAAGGCAGGCCCGTGAAAAGATGACAATCGATCATTTCAAAGAAATACAAAGACTGAAGGAAAGCTGATAACTCCCGGCAAAAAAGCATAAACGGACTTAGGTATGTATCAGTAATAACTGATATTGCAGGTCCGGTATAAGTAAAACATCCACCTTCCGGGAAGGTGGATGTTTAATGGTTGTTATGTCTTCAATAATCTGCCTGCTTGCAGGATCAATTAATTCAAAAAGCCCAGGTTTCTCAGGAAAGCTGTCCTTTCCGGCTCCCTGCCCCTGAAATTAATATACATCTGCATGGGATCCATGGTACCATTTTTAGCCAGTATATTATTCCTGAACGATTCTGCTGTTTCCTTATCAAAGATCCCGTTTTCCTTAAAAGCATCATAAGCATCATGATCAAGTACACCGGCCCAGTCGTATGAGTAATAGCCTGAATCATATCCACCCACAGCATGGAGAAAGTAAGTGCTCCTGTATCGCGGTGCTATCTCCGATATCATGCCAATATCCTCCATAACCTCTGCTTCAAACTCTGCAACATCAACCTCTGTTCCCGGCTTAATTGTATGGTAAGCCATATCCAGATAACAGGCGGCCAGGTACTCCACTTTATTAAAGCCCTGGTTAAAGAGGCTGCTCCTGTTAATTTTCTCTATCAGCTCATCTGACATTGGCTCATTTGTCTCATAATGCAATGCATATGATTTAAGCATTGCAGGCTCTGTTACCCAGTGTTCCATTATCTGGCTGGGCAGCTCCACAAAGTCCCATGCAATAAATGAGTAGCCGTATGTTTTTTCTGAAAAAAGGTTATCCAGCGCATGTCCGAATTCATGAAACAGGGTACTCACCTCGTCAAGTGACAACAGGGAGGGTTTATCACCGCTTGGCCGTGTAAAGTTCATCACCATAGTAACAACAGGGCTTATCTCTTCTCCGTCCTCAATCTTATGTGACCTGTATGATCCGCACCATGCTCCCTGTTTCTTACTCTCACGGGGATGAAAATCCATATACAGAATACCCAGGTGGCTACCATCCATATCTTTCACTTCATATGCAGAGGCTTCCTCATGCGGAGCGGGAATATTGTCAACCGCAGTAAAAGTGATACCGAATAATTTATTGGCCAGACCAAAAGCTCCGCCCCTCACATTCTCAAGCATAAAATATGGTCTGAGTTCACTGTCGTCAAGATCATATTTCTGCTTACGCAGTTTCTCTGCATAATACCACCAGTCACTGTCCTTAATATCATAGCCCTCATCTTCCCTGTCTGCAATTTTCTGCATCTCAGCCAGGTCCTGTTTTGCAGCAGGCAGTGCTGCCTCCCACAATGTGTTCAGGAGGTCATATACATTCTCAGGTTCTCCTGCCATCCTGGGTTCAAGAACAATATGTGAATGTGTTGCATAATCCAGCAGCTCAGCACGCTCAGCACGTATCTCTACCATTTCTGCCAGTATTTCCTTGTTATCATATTCATTATCATTATTACCCCTGCTTAAATATGCATCATAAAGTTTCTCACGCAAATCAGCTTTCTTTGAATACTGTAAAAAGGGCAGCATACTGGGTTTCTGTGTTGTGAACACCCACTTACCTTTCAATCCTTTCGCCTCGGCTTCCTCAGCAGCACTGTTTATAACCGACTCCGGCAATCCAACAAGATCATCTTCCTCACTTATCTCAAGCATAAATTCATTTGTTTCGGCCAGGACATTCTGGTTAAATTCAACCCTCAGAACGGAAAGCATCTGGTTCATCTCCTTCAGCTTTTCTTTCTGTTCCGGTTCAAGACCGGCACCATTTCGGATCAGATCCTTATATATATTTTCCAGTATAAACATTTCCTCCTCGGTAAGGTTAAAATCGTCCCTGTTATTATAAACAGACTCTACCCGTTCGAAATACCTGGGATCCAGACTAATCTCATCACTGTGTTTTGCCAGTTCAGGCGAAATCTCCTTCTGTATTTCCTGCAATTCAGGATTTGTATTTGCACTGCTAAGACCGAAAAAAACGTAAGATACCTTATTAAGTATTTCACCAGCCTTATCCATTGCAATAATGGTATTCTCAAATGTGGGTTCCTCTTCGTTACTGAGGATAGCTTCCACTTCTTCCTTTTCCTTTTCCATCCCTTTCTCAAAGGCAGGAATAAAATGTTCATTCTCTACCCTGTCAAAGGGAGGTACACTGAAAGGAGTATCATATTCGGAAAAAAACGGATTCTCCGTTTCGGTTTTTCTCTGTTCGCTATTACACGCCACAATAACAATAAGCGTAAGCATTAGTATAATCAATAAGTTTTTCACGGTATCAGGATTTAAATTATTACTTGGGTTTTTAATAATTCACAAAATAATAAAGATTTAAGTAAATACCAGATTATTTACATGATAAAATAAATTATACTCTGCCACCGGTTTATAATAGGCTTAATATTTTGTAGATTTGTGGTCCGTTCCCGGAGAGGTGCCGGAGTGGTCGAACGGGGCGGTCTCGAAAACCGTTGTACGCTCTGCGTACCGAGGGTTCGAATCCCTCCCTCTCCGCCAAAGCATTTGCAGATAAAAACCCGCGCCCCAGCGCGGGTTTTTTATACGGGAGCAGTGGTCCCGTCAAAAGCTCGCTTTTGTAAGGGGCTGCTGCTACCGTATAATTAACGCCGTCAGGCGTTTGTCTGCAAATGCTTTGAAGCTACCCCCTTCAGGGATCACGAGGAGCGAAGCGACGAGTAATCCCTGTGTTCCGAAAGAAGTGAGGAATTCAGGATCACGAGGAGCGAAGCGACGAGTAATCCCACACACGATCTTTTTGTCTTTTCCCATTTATCATGTATCTTTTAAGCATGAAAATACGAACAGCTACCGAAAAAGACCTGGAAGCTATAAATGATATCTATAACCAGGTTATACCATACGAAGTATCAACGGCCGATATGGTGCCTTATACAATGGAGGAAAGAGAATCCTGGTTCAAGGCAGATGACAGATTAAAATACCCGGTTTTTGTTGCTGAAAATAATGGTATGGTTGCAGGTTATTTTTCTTTCAGTCCCTACAGGCCTCGCCGGCTGGCAATGAGGTATACCACGGAAATTAGTTACTTCATACACGACAAACACAGGGGAAAGGGTGTTGGCAGCGCTTTAATGGAACATGCAATTAAATCAGCCCCCGGATATGATTTCAAAACCCTGATAGCTATATTGCTGGCCCATAACGAGGCAAGCATCAGGCTGCTTGAAAAATTTGGTTTTGAAAAATGGGGAATGATGCCCGGAGTTGCCGACTTCAACGGACGTGAGAGGGATCACCTCTATTATGGTCTGAGAGTTGGGTAATATCATTCCCATAATGTCATCTGCTCATCCTGCAAGCTGTCAGACCCCAGGTTAGATATTGAAACACCCAGCAGCCTCACCTTCATTCTCCTGAAATTGATCTGTCTTCTGATCAGTGTTGTTTCGGCATGCAGTGTCTTAAAACTGTCAACCACCCTTTCGAGGGTACGACTCCTTGTTATCTGCTTAAAATCCTCAAACTTAACCTTAACGGTCACTGTACGCCCCGATTTACCCTGTTTCTCCATCCTTGACCATAATTCTTTCTCCAGCTTATAAAGTTCGGCTATTATCTCAAAATCAGTAATCAGGTCCCTGTCAAAGGTAAGTTCAGCACCGATGGATTTTCTTTCACGTCCGGGATTAACTTCCCTTGTATCAATACCCCTGGCAATATCATAATAGAAGCTTCCGGCTTTACCAAAATTTCTTTTCAGAAAAGAGAGATCGGCCTTTCTCAGGTCATACCCGGAATGTATCCCGAAGCGGTGCATCTTTTCGGCTGTCACCTTACCTATCCCAAAAAAGTCCTCAATAGAGAGATTCCCAACAAAAGCATCTGTATCAGCGGGGTAGATAATATACAACCCGTCAGGCTTGTCCATGTCGGACGCCAGCTTAGCCAGTAATTTGTTTACCGATACGCCAGCCGAACATGTAAGACCGGTACTGTTTCTTATCTCCTCTTTTATTTTTCGGGCTATAGAAGCTGCCTCATCAAGGTCTGCTGCCTGCCTGCTTACATCAAGGAAAGCCTCATCAACTGAAAGGCCTTCCACCAGGGGGGTATATTTATAAAAAATCTCAAAAACAGTTTCTGAAACCTCCTTATACCTTGTCATCCTGTGCTTCCTGAAGATGAGTCCCGGGCATAATCTTTTTGCCACGGTGCATGGCATAGCAGACCTGACACCGTATTTACGCGCTTCATAACTTGCCGCAGCCACTACACCACGCTCACTGTCAGATCCAACAACCAGTGCTTTGCCTTTCAGCTCCGGATAATCGCCCTGTTCAACAGATGCAAAAAAAGCATCCATGTCAATATGCAGTATCTCGTGGCCCATATAATAACTACAAAAAAGTATAAATTTAAAAAAAGACAGGGAACTTACTTTGAAAAGTGTATAATCTTGTTCATACTTGCAGGATATAGTATTTAAGTCCGTATGAGTCCATTAAAAAAAATATCTGATCGTGCTTTTGTTCTTATACTGAGCAAGCACAGGCTATGGGGATCATTATTCCTTCCCTGGTTCATTGAAAAGGAAGAGGGAAGTGATTATTACAGTCCCGTTGAATGCCTGTCCCCATACGCTTCTCCCGAGGCTCTTGACGGACTCTCTGAGCATGAGATAGAGCTTATACAGCTTATAAACAGTTATTCTGACAGGCATCTTTTCCGGCTTTTCTCACGTGAAAGAAACGTGGTGGAATTTACCGAAAAGATAGACAGGGAAAGGTTTGAAAAGCACATCAAACCCTATATTGAAAGGAAGATAATCAAATGTTTCGATATTATCCGCAGGGGGTCAATCCCGGTATACAGACAAAAAACAGGAACCAGCAATCTTCATGAAGAAGACCTTATGCTAGTTAACCGTGAGCTGCTTAAACCTGTATTTACATTCCGCAAAGGAGAGGAAAACAATTCATACAGGCTGGAATTATTCAAAGGCGATAAACGTACAGACCTTCAGGGCAATGATATCGAGATAATAAGCAATCACCCCTGTCTTATAAGGTATAATGACGAACTGAGTATTGTAGAAGATATAGAAGGTGCCAAGCTGACTCCTTTCCTTAAAAAAGACGAGGTGATCATTCCCTCAACTCATACCCAAAGATATTTTTCCACCTTCGTTAAGAATATAGTCAATAAGCACAGGGTTATTCCCATTGGTTTTGATATAGTTGAAATACAGCCCGAAAAGACAGCCTGCCTTTGTCTTGAGATGGGTATAAGAAATATCCCTGTTCTGATTCTGAAATTCAGGTATGAGGAACAGGAGGTCTTCCGTGACAGCACGACAAATTCCTTTACCATACTGGAAGAAGAGAACGGATACCTTTATAAGAAGATTATCAGGGACAGGCAATGGGAGGATGACCGCATCAGCACCTTAAATGATCTGGGCTTTTACAGCGAGGATAATATTAATTTCACTGTGGCTAGCAAAACAGGGGAAAAGAACGAGGAGTTGTATTCAATTATTGAATGGCTGAATGAGTCCTATGATGAACTCAGCGCCGAAGGTTTTGCCATTGAGAAGGGAAGCCTTGATAAGAATTACAGCCTGAAGCCCATTAAGCTGGATATCAATTACGAAGTGGTGAACGACTGGTTTGACCTGGAAGCGGTGGTAAGGATAAATGGCAGGGAGATACCTTTTATTCGTTTCAGGAAGAACATACTTGAAGGTAAGCGCGAATATGTGGACGAGGACGGCTCCGTTCTCATA
>JAWLFR010000123.1:0-6304 GCA_041685495.1 Bacteroidales bacterium | reverse complement strand
GAAATCAAGCTCCAGCTCTATCATGGATGCAAAGTGCAGCATCTTCTCACGCAGTTCGTTTATCTCACGCGAATAACCGCCCCGCATCTGTTTTATGGCAAGGCGGTGAGCAGCTTCAGTCTCAGCATTTATTACATCGGCAACAGCCTCGGCCTGCGAGAGGTCCATCTTTCCGTTCAGAAAGGCTCTCTGTGTGAATTCACCCGGACGCGCAGGGGAGGCCCCCTGGTCAATCAGCAGCTGCATTATCCTGTCCTGTATATATGGTGAGGCATGGCAGCTTATCTCTACTGAATCTTCACCGGTATAGGAGTGAGGCGTGCGGAAAACCGACACAAGCACATCATCCACCACCTCTTTGCCATCAATAATATCACCGTAAACGAGTGAAAAACCCTTCCTGTCTGCCAGCCTGCGACCGGGATCTTCAGCCTTTGCCTTTTTATCATGACCAGAGGCCCTGAATATCCTATCCGTTATCTCCAGGGCTTTATCTCCGCTCACTCTTATTACTGACAGGGCACCACCCCTGCCTGTGGCAGGGGCTATAATGGTAGTATGCAGCTCTTCTTTCATATGCACTATGTGTTCCGCAGCCCTGTATATCGGCTACTGTAACTATCCCGGATGGAATTTTTCAGCTGTCCAGCAGGTCTGTAAATTTTTTCTTCAGTATCTCCAGGTTGTTCCTTATCATCTCTGTCCTTTGCTTTACACATAGATCACTGCGTCCCGGATCTTCAGGTGTGTTTGTAATATAGTCAACCAGCTTGTCCACTGACGTTGTTGCCACATGCACCCTGGTATCCGATGATGCGTAATAGATAAACACCGCACCATCATCATCCTTTATCCATCCATTGGAAAACACCACATTGGATACATCACCAACCCTCTCTTCATCCAGGGGCTCAAGGAAATGTCCGGAGGGCCTCTTGATGACCTTCCATGGTTCATTTATATCAGTAAGGAGTAAATAAAGTGTGTATCTTAATCCCGCTGCTGTTTTGCGCACGCCATATGCCAGGTGTATCCACCCTGCTTCGGTTTTGATGGGAGGGGGACCCTGACCGTTCTTTACTTCCTTAACAGTATTATCCTGCCTGGGATCCACCAGTATTTCTTTATCAATAAGGGCATTCTCCATTGATCCGGTAAAGCCCACCGATATACCGCTATCACCCGTGTCTCTAAAGCCTGTCTGTGGCCTTGTATATACCATATATTTACCATCAACAAATTCGGGGTGCAACACACAGTTTTTCTGCTGTGCAGCCTTCGATCTGAGATCAGCCAGTCTTTCCCATTTTTCCAGGTCTTTTGTACGTGCTATGCCACATGATGTTACTGCAGCGGGGTAATCGTCCGGCTTGCTCCTGTCTTTCCTCTCAACACAGAATAAGCCATATATCCATCCGTCTTCATGCTCTGTCAGTCTCATGTCGTACATATTAATCTCTTCGTCGTCTGTCACCGGCATATTAACAGGCAAATCATGAAAAACCCAGTTATCAAGGCCATTTGGACTCTCAGCCACGGCAAAGAATGATTTTGAATCATAGCCTTCGGCCCTTACCACCATATAATACTTATTATTCAGCTTAATAGCTCCGGCGTTAAAAGTAGTGTTAACACCCAGCCGCATAAGAAGTTCCGGGTTAGTCCGGTAGTCAAGGTCATATTTCCAGTGTATGGGAATATGCTGACGGGTGATGGCAGGGTAAATATATCGTTCGTATATACCATTTCCTCTTTTTGTTGCCCGGTTATTCCTTATTACAAGCTCATTATGCTTTTTGTACAGCCTTTTTATCTCCCTGTCAAATTCATGTCTTTCCATATAATTACATTTCTTGTTATTGCTTGCTCACTATTACTGTTCGGTCATGGTCCGCATTTAATACCAGCTAAAATTAAGAATAACCGATGTCATGGCAAGGATAATCAACAAATAAATCATTGCTATAATACTTGTAGTATAAATATAATCGGGGAAACAATCAACAGCAGTACCCTGTCATCTTCCCAGGCTGGCTACATTGAATAAATCATCACTAATATCTGTTCCGCTGTGTATCTCTTCCATAACAATTTCCGAGCTCCTTCCATTATTGAAATTCTCGGCCGTCATATGGCTTATTATGAAACTGTCACTTCCAATTTCCTTTATGTCTTTGATGAGAATCGTTTTGTACAGCTCGTCATAGCTGTTATAGAAATCCATCTGGCTGACCGTGTAATTATCTTTATTTACAGTGCTTAGCTTGCGACTGAAACCATACTCATCCTCCTTATCCCGGCTGACAGGCTTGCTTTCGATAATATACGACTCTGTTGATTCCTCAATGATGCTGTGATGAAAATCATCGGCAGGAGGTGAGGACATATCAGCATTGGTAAACTCCGATCCCATAAAGCTCTTTCCCTTTTCTGAACTGACAATCCTTCTGGTGCGGTTCAGTGCCGGCAGGTATATCCACATATCATCCTGCCCCTCATCATAGTCATGTATCAGCATAGCTGTTCCCTCAACATCAGCAGGGGAGAGGAACTTAATAAGCCTTTTTTCCGTACCGTCATCATAGCTCTTCGATGCCGTGATATTCGTTCGTTCTCTCACTCTTCCTTTTGAGTCAACAATATTCAGGGATGCCACAGCCTCAAATGATTCAACCTTCATTGCATCCCTGCTTTTTTCCATTATCTCTGACGCATCTTCCTGCGCATTCAGTAAAAAGGGAGCCGATATAATCATTGATAAAATAATAGCTTTCTTTAAAATTTTCATTTTCAAATGTTTTTTTGTGTGTTTCTTATTTTCAATAAATGAGGGTTTGAATACAAGCAGCAGGGACGGTATAACAAATAAGGCGCTTACCAGGCATACCCCTATGCTTATAAGTACCAGGTACCCGAAAAAGCGTATCGAGGTAAATCCCGATAATACAAGCACCGAAAAACCGACCATTACACTCAGCGCATTATAAACAATGCCACGGCCTGTTGTTGTCAGCGTTTTTATTACCGCACTGCGGTGACTGTGTTGTGCCAGCTCTGACCTGTACCTCCAGAGGAAATGAATGGTATAATCAACACCCACACCTATCATTATCGATGACAGAAGAGCTGTGGCTGAGTCCAGGGCTATTCCGGCAATCCCCATAAAGCCAAGCAGAAAGATGACAGAGGCCAGTATGGGTAAAGTAGATATCAGTCCGCCCCTTATTGACCTGAAGATAATTGAAAGGAGCACCAGCACTATCAGCACTGCGAAGATCAGTGAATTGACCTGTCCCCTGACTATCAGGTCAGCGAACTGAAGCATAATATAGGCATATCCGCCCACAATGATATCTGCATTATCCCTCTCTGCCATAGAGTCAATCTTTGTAAGCACATTTCGTATGATATGCGTCTCCGGATTTTCAAACCTCACCATCAGGTGAGCGTTTGTATAATCAAAATCTACCAGCCGGTCAAAATCGCCGGGATCACCACTCATATTATATATCTCAAGTATCTGTGCCACGGCCTGCCGGCTGCCTGGTATCCTGTCGTAGCCACTTTCATCCTTATCATACAGAGCTTTTGTCATTTCCTTCAGCACAGTTGCTATTGAATATGAATCGCCCACACCCTCCATGGCTTTTAATTCTTCCGTCCACCCGTCCATGGTCTCCAGCAAGGCAGGATCCTTAATATCTCCTTCCATCATTATTGAAATGCTCTGTGATCCGCCAAAATGTTTATTGATCAGTACCGAGGCCCGGCTCACAGGATGCCTGGGCGGAAAGAAATTCTCCTGGTTGGCATCAACCCTGATAAATAATATCCCGGCAGCAAAAAGGACTGTCAGAGCGGCAGATATGAGTATTACCCGCCGCGGATGTGCTGTTACAAGTAATGCCAGCCTGGACAGTACACGGTCGAGCAAGGACCCGTTTTTACTGCTGCCACCGATAACAGGCTTTGACCTTGGTAATAATGACAGCCATGCGGGAAGAAAAAATATTGTAAGCAAAACGGCCAGGGCTATTCCAGCTGATGCCAGCACCCCAACATGCCTGGCGGGTATTACAGCATGCGCCAGCAATCCCAGTATCCCTGCTATGGTAGTCAGCCCGGTAAAAATAACCGGTAATCTAAGCTTTCTCACCATGGTTCGTACAACGGAGTTATTGCTGCTGTTTGGCTGACCGGAGACAAGCTCCTGGTACTTGGCTATCATATGTATACCATAATCATTGGCGACGGCAATAAGCATTATGGGAACAATCAGACTTAAAACAGACAGTTTCCATCCCAGCAAAGGTGCCAGTCCCATGGCAAAGGCCATTGATAATACAACAACGGCAAAGGGCAGAACCATTCCGCGCCATTCCCTGAAGGCAAACCAGAGGAAGCCCAGCATTATCAGCAGTGCAAGGGGCACCAGCACTAAGCCGTCAATCCTTACATCCTTCATAATAGC
Organism: Bacteroidales bacterium; assembly: GCA_041685495.1. Lineage (GTDB taxonomy): Bacteria > Bacteroidota > Bacteroidia > Bacteroidales > VadinHA17 > UBA9300. Next base: position 1,833 of record JAWLFR010000123.1, on the reverse strand, counting down.
CTGTCGTATGTAGGGCAGCCCGCCATAATACACTTCGGCCGAACCGCCATTGGCCGTCACCACCGAGTCAATGTCGGAAAGGATCCTGTTCTCATCTGTTTCCTGTGAGATGGTTGCGGCAATAGCTGCCATAGTAAAATCATCTGACACTACGGTGCCCATGGCCAGCGGATTATCCCTTAACTGCTGTTTTAATACACTTATGTCTTCACTGTTTTGAGGCATACTGCTGACGGCAGGATCAACCATCATCATACCATCCCTGCCGTATATTCTCCTGGTGTTAAAAAGGGATATGGTATTATCCACCGAACGCAGGTTTTCAATACTACGGTCTGTTTCCCTTATCCGCTGCAGGTTGTCAGGGGTAAGAATACAGCTGTCCCTGTACACTATCATTATTATATCCTGTAATCCAAATTCCTCTTCAATCCTGTCAGTGTTAATCCTGGATTCCATGTCTGCAGGAATATAATTCCTTGTGTCCGGATCGGTCTCCATACGCGGTAACATAAGAGCTCCGCCCAGGCCTATAAGGACTGATAATATGATTACCGGGTACCTGTATTTAATTAATAGTTTTGTCATTATCGTTTTTCTTAAAAATCAATTCTCAATCCGGTATATATTGAATTAAGACGCTCACTTATCATATCAAAAAGGGAGTTATCCGTACCTCCGTAGATTTCTGCCCCGGCTACCAGTTCAATATTATCTGAGGGCTTAATTTTTATAACTGGATTAATCATATACTCAGCAGCAGTTATATTATACAGGATATTAAGGGAAGGCTTCACTGTTGCATACCCTTTTTCATATGACAGACTCAGACCGGCATAATGGCTGTATTCGTCAAGCTGGTAATTGTAAAGGCGGTTAAAAGAGCTTATTTGCAAAGATGTGTATTCATATAGCTGTTCGGGGGGCAATGCGCCGATTGCAGCAAATGATGATTCATCGGGCAGGGCAGGATCAAAAGCCGGCTTCTCATAATCAATAAGATATTTACCACTGTACTCAAGTATCAGCTGCAGGTCGCCGAAAAAATGTTCAAATCCGGCAGCCCATTTAAGTTCAGGCAGCATAACATGCTTCTGGTGCCTGTAATCTTTTTGGGGATCCGACCATGCCGCTTCAGTACGTATGATGCTGTTACCCAGAACAAATTCCATATCGGCTGCAAGCACACCGGTCTTAAAGGGTTTCTTCAAAAGAACAATATTTGGTGCAGTACTGCCTTCTTCTGTGGATATGGTATCAAGACTTAAACCGGGCAGTGGATTCCAGCCCTGAAAATAACTCAGTCCGGCAGTAAAGCCCCTGAGGAAAAATTCAGTTCTTAATCCGTATGAGAGCTTGCTGTCTGACTGCATGTAATGCTCATTTATCTCTATTATATCAGGCAGGTCCATAAAGCCTGTATAGAGAACTGAAGGCCTGTACCGTGGTGTGAGCAGGGCCTGTACAGATATCCGGTCTACAGGATTGATTTTCAGCTTAACTGCAATATTAGACATGTCGCGATCAGCAGGGTCGAAGGACCGGTACAGGTCGTTACGCGGGGTAATATTATCCTGGAGCCTGAAAAAATCCATCCTGCTCCATTTTACAATCTGTTTTCCGGCAATCAGTTCAGTGTGTGGTGTATACCATGCAGCCCATGCTTCCCTGAGAACTGGACTGTTAATAATCTCACCGTATTCACTGGCATAACGGTATCTAAAGTCAGCAAAGGCTTTATATGTTCTGCCATTGCCTGCTTCAATATTCAGGTTTAAGTCGGCAAAGGAAACGGGGATGCCTGTTGTCCCGGAAGGCCTGTTTATATACAGT
>JAWLFR010000022.1:0-25610 GCA_041685495.1 Bacteroidales bacterium | reverse complement strand
AGAGAACGCGGTCAAGCTGGGCTTCAGCGGCGGTGCCGCACTGTATCCTATGGTGACCATCAACGGTGAAGAATGCCATAATGAATGGGAGATAACCTTTGAGGAGATACACCGTAACGGGGCCATGGCCTATGCCATATATAACTATATTGAGCATACCGGCGACAGGGACTACCTGGCGGATTACGGTCTGGAGGTGCTGATAGCGCTGTCAAGGTTCTGGCGCCAGAGGGTTAACTTCTCGGAGTCCAGGCAGCAGTATGTTATACTGGGTGTTACCGGTCCAAACGAGTACGAGAACAATGTCAATAATAACTGGTATACCAACAAGGTGGCTCACTGGACACTTAAGTACAGCATTGAATGTATCGATGAGCTGCGTGACCGCGATAAGGCTAAATATGATAAGCTGGCTGAAAAGACGGGTTTTGACTACACGGCAGAGACGGCGGACTGGAAGGATATTATTGATAATATGTATTTCCCTTTTTATGAGGAAAAGAATGTATTTCTGCAACAGGACGGTTATCTCGACAAGCAGCAGTTGAGCAGCTCTGATATCGATCCGGCACAGAGACCCATAAACCAGCACTGGTCATGGGACCGCATACTGAGATCATGCTTTATCAAGCAGGCCGATGTGCTGCAGGGAATGTATTTTTTCGCTCATGAGTATGACGAGGAAATGATAAGAAGGAATTTTGATTTCTATGAGCCGCGTACGGTGCATGAATCATCACTCTCACCCAGCGTTCATTCCATACTGGCCAGCCGTACCGGCAGGATAGACAGGGCCTATGAGCTGTACCTGAGGACGGCCAGACTGGACCTTGACGATATAAACAAGGAGGTGAAGGAGGGACTCCATATAACCAGCATGGCAGGCACATGGCTTGCTATTGTGGAGGGCTTCGCAGGTCTGAAAGTGAAGGATCAGAAACTGTATATCAATCCCCTTATACCGGCAGGATGGGATAGCTATTCATTTATGATACGCTTTATGAACAGGCTGCTCAGGATAAGCATAGAAAAAGGTCTGGCAGGTGTGGAGAATATGTCGGATGAAGAGCTCAGGTTGTTTGTATCCGGACAGGAACAAACGGTCGGAGCCCGAAGAAAAGAAAATTTTAAGCTATAGATAATAAAATTTTAAACAGATGAAAAAGTTAAGAGCAAGATTATCACAGGTGGCAACGGCCATAATGCTGGCAGTGCTGGCAGCAGCATGCAGTAGCAGTGAAAATGAAAGGACCGGTGCGGAAGACCAGCCTTACAGTGCACCCACATGGAGCCATGATGCCGTGCTGTACGAGCTTAACGTGAGGCAGTTTTCAGATGAGGGCACCTTCAGTGCAGTGGAAGAAAGGGTGGACGAGCTGGCAGACCTGGGGGTGGATGTGATATGGTTTATGCCCATACATCCCATAGGTGAGCTTGAGCGCAAGGGACCGCTGGGATCATACTATTCGGTACGCGACTTCAAAGATGTGAATCCCGAGTTCGGTGATATGGATGATTTCAGGTCGCTGGTCACCAGTATACACGCAGCAGGGATGTATGTTATGATGGACTGGGTGCCCAACCACTCTTCGTGGGATAACCACCTGGCGGAGGAACACCCGGAATGGTATGTAAAAGATTCAACGGGCAGCTTTGTCTCTCCCTATGACTGGACCGATGTGATACAGTTTGACTGGAGCAATGAAGAGCTGCAGGAATATATGCAGGAGGCACTGCTCTACTGGGTTAAGGAACTGGACATTGACGGCTACAGGGTAGACCACCCGCATGTCACCCCCGCCGAATTCTGGCTGGAGGCCAGGCTGGCGATGGAGGAGATAAAGCCTGTGCTTATGCTGGCAGAGAACGAGGACAGGGTGGAGTTTTTTGAGAAAGGTTTTGATATAAACTATTCATGGGAGCTGCACCACCTGATGAACAGGGTGGCACAGGGCGAAGAAAAAGCGCAGGTGCTGCACCGGGCGCTGGAGAAAGACCTGGAGCGCTTTCCCGGTGATGCCGGCAGGCTCAGGTTTATCACCAACCATGATGAGAATTCATGGGCCGGCACCATAGAGGAAAGGATGGGTGAGGCACATGAGGCTTTTGCCGTCTTTATGTATACCATACCGGGTGTGCCGCTGATATATAACGGTCAGGAAGCTGGACTCAACAAGAGGCTGGAGTTTTTTGACAGGGATCCTATTGAGTGGCGGGATTCGTACCTGCGCGACTTCTACACTTCGCTTAACACCCTGAAGGAAGAAAATCCGGCCCTTCATAACTTCAGGTGGGCGGGCGACTTCACCGGGGTGACGGTCACAGGCGATGAAGATGTATATGCCTTCCGCAGGGAGAAAGATGATAATATCATCATCACCATTATCAATTTTGATGAGGAGGCTGCGGAGTTTACAGTAAACACCGGTAGCAGTGCTGAGTATAAGGAATATTTCAGTGGCGACAATATCATTATTGACAGTAATAACACATTGCTGCTTGATGGCTGGTCTTACCTGGTGCTTACAGCTTTATAAACCGGCCTGTGGTAGAGCATGAGGCGCAAGTCTTATAAGCGGCCTGTGCCCAGGCTGTTACCGGGTGCTTACAGCTTTATAAACCGGCGGGTGGATGAGCGGCTCCCGGAGCTGATATTTATCAGGTAGATGCCCCGTGGCAGCGCTGTCATGTCTATATAGCTGCCGGTATGTCCTTTGACTGTCATCAGCGGTCTGCCCGAGATATCCATTACCTGTATATCCATGTCCCTCCCCATGTCATCATGGCGCTCTATAAACAGCCTGTCGCGTACCGGATTGGGCCGGATAGTGAAAGGCAGTTCTTCGCGTCCGGGTACATCTCCTATACCCACTGACAGCTCAGGTGGCTCAAGTCGTTCCGAGGTATAGATACGGTATTCACCGGGATCGAGGGTCAGCAGTTCCTGTGTGTCCTCAACATCAATGGAGTCGCCTGTAAAAAACTCGTACCAGCGACCGCTGTTGTGGAAGTCGCCGCTGACAGAGCCTTGCTCAACATCAAAATTACCCACAACGATAACATCCATTGATGCATGGTTTATCTTTATCCTCTTCTGCAATCCCCCGTCAACAATCTCAAAATCAGAAGAAGTGAAGGCTTCATTTTCCTTTTTCAGCTTAATAAGGGCTGCAAAAAGGTCATAGACGCGCCTTCTTTCAGCGATATCATAATAATCCCACCGGATAGGCTTTTCTCCCGTACGGCCGTTATAATCTATGGAAAAATCATATCCCAGTTCCCCGAACTGCCATAGCATTTTTGGTCCGGGCACGGTAAAGAAGAAAGACGCTGCCAGCACCAGCCTGTCGAGTCCCGTATTAAGGTAACGTATACTGTAGGCTGCCGATGATCTGCCGAAGTTCTTATTGAGGTATTGCAATCTCTCCTCGTCATGACTTTCCATGTATGACACCAGGTGGGGCACATTCCATCCCCTGGCGAGATGGGATACAGGGGATATATCCGCATCAAAGCCCATGGACAGCTCCGAGTAGGCGTGGTTCATATTGCCCCAGAGCATCATACCATATTCAGCCAGCTCTTTTTCCTCGGTATTATCGGCAAAATGTTCGAGTATGACATAGAAAGAGGGATCCGTAAACCATATATGGTTGGCATACAACTTCCATAAGTCCACCCGCGTAGCATCATAGGCACCCCATGCCGCCACATCACCCACGGTATTCTTCTGGGTAAATCCCTTGGACAGGTCGAAGCGGTAGCCATCCACCTTATATTCCTCTATCCAGTGGCTCATCACCCTGCGTGAGAAATAGCGGGTATACTCACTCTCATGGTTAAAATCGTGGAACACATTAAAATCATGCGTTGCGCTAACATTATACCAGGGGTTATCGGCCGTAACATTATCGGTGGCATCATCCCAGTAAAGCTGTGCCAGCGGTGAGGAGCCCGTGGAGTGGTTAAGCACCACGTCGAGGATCACGGCTATCCCCCTCCTGTGGCATGAATCGATCAGGGCCTTCAGGTCATTTTTTGTACCGTAATACTTATCGGGGGCCAGGTAGTAGGCCGGGTTATAACCCCAGCTCAGGTTACCGTCAAATTCGTTCACCGGCATCAGCTCGATGGCATTGACACCCAGGTTCTGCAGGTAGTCGAGTGTATCGATAAGAGTGAGGTAGTGATGAGTATCCAGGAAGTCGCGCATCAGCAGTTCATAGATCACCAGGTCTTCCTTTGCCGGCTTTTGAAAGTCAGTAACGGTCCACTCGTACTCAGGCTCAGCTGTCTGCAGCACCGACACCAGTCCGCTCGTTTTCCCTTCGGGATAAGCTATGAGTCCGGGATACGTTTCTTCAGATATATACTGGTCGTTCCACGGGTCGAGCACCTTCTCTGTATAGGGATCGCCTATCCTTATGGTGCCATCCACAAGGTACTGGAAGCGGTATTCCTGTCCAGCCGTAAGCCCGTCAACACTTATCCAGAACTTCTCACCGTCAGGGCTCTGTTTCATATATCCCTCGTCACCCATCACCCAGTCATTAAAGTCGCCTATCACAAAAGCATCTGTCTTGCCGGGGGCTGTCAGCACCAGTGTTACCGAGTTATCGCCCGTATAGTTAATGCCATCTTCCATGCCGGCCGGCACTTCCTCTATCACCGGATCATCTTTGACGAACATAAAGAGAGAATCCGACACCGTGTCAGGAAGCCTGTAGGCCGTCACCTTTATCCACCTGCCACCATAGCTGTCGGCCGGCACCGTATAGTTAAGCAGGGATGGGTCGCCGCTCTTATATGTGCGCACATCATCTATAAAAAGGACGAGTGAATCAGCCTGCGTTGCAGGGGCCTCAATGGCGAGGTCTTCATTAAGCAGCCTTATGACTGATGATTCAGATGGTTCCGTAATATTCACATTAAGCCCTTCTTCAAAGACCTCAACGAAGAGGTCGGCTGTCTGCTGTTCGCCTGAAGCATCCCTGAACACAAAAGCCAGCTTAACGACCTTTTCATCGCCTGTCATACCGGGATAGAATTCTTCTATTGATGGTGTTATATCAAGCCTGTACCTGTAGGAGTCCAGGTAAGTAAGCTGCGGCTGAGTGGAATTATTGCCCCAGCTGCCTATAACATACTGCCATTCATTATTGCCTTCTGTTAATACGCCTGTATGGGCATACACATCGCCTGTGTAATTATGCAGCTCACCGGCATCCTCATCGCTGTTAAAATAAACGCTTACAGTCTGTCCCATGGTGACTATGGCGGGACTGGTCTCAATGACCTGTGCCTTCAGCATTACACCGGCCAGCAACCATAAGAGGAATAGTATATATTTCTTCATTTTGAAGGTCTTAAGGGTTTATTTTATCTCCAGTATATATGGTTTACGCGGCAACAGGCTGATTGCTTTCCCGATCTCATATTCCTGTCCGCTCAGCACGTCGCGGGCACCGGACTTGTCACCTATCATCTCTTTGAAGCGTCCCAGATCAAGCTTATAAGCCGTAGTATTCTTATTGATTATCACCATTACCATATCATCATCATTATACCTGAAATACACGTAAGTGCCATTTTCGGGGGCAAACTGTTTCAGTCTGCCGGTATGTATCACCTCAGCCGTCTTTCTCCAGTTAAGCAAGCGCCTGAACATATCCTGCATGTCTCTCTCTTCACGGCTCATACCTTCACCTGTAAAGGCATTGACCTTATCACCCGGCCATCCCCCCGGGAAGTCCTTGCGTATATATCCATGGTCATCACCTTCCTTATGGGTCATCAGTATTTCGCTGCCGTAATATATCTGGGGTATACCCCTTGTGGTGAGAAAGAAGACGATGCCGTTACGGTAAAGGTCGTGGTCCATATCCATCTGCATAAAAAACCTTGGCATGTCATGGTTATCGGGCATCACCACCAGGTTAAAGGGATGGGGGTAGAGAAAGTCGTTAGCCAGCATCTCGTATATCTTTACCAGTCCATCTTCCCAGCTCTCCTCATCGGTCAGTGCCTCACTCACTGCGTTCTGCAGCGGAAAGTCCATCAGTGATGGCAGCTCACCGTCGTAGCCCTCAGGGTTATCCTGCCCCTTCTGCCAGTATGAAACTATTGCCGGGTTAAGGCTCCATTCTTCGCCAACGATATTGAAGTGAGGATATTCATCGAGCACCCTCCTGTTCCATTCGGCCATCATATGTTTATCAGGATAGGGGTATGTATCCATACGTATGCCTGAGAGGCCCGCATATTCGATCCACCATATGCTGTTCTGTATAAGGTACTCGGCCAGAAAGGGATTTTCCTGGTTCAGGTCTGGCATCGCTTCCACGAACCATCCGCGGGTCATCCTCTCTTTATCGTACTGTGAAGCATAGGGGTCCTGGTTCACCGTGCGCCTGTGATTGGTAGGCACATATTCAGGGTAGCTGAGCCAGTCGTCCGAGGGCAGGTCATCCATCCACCAGTGGTTAAGACCACAATGGTTAAAGATCATATCCATTATAAGCTTAAGGCCTCTGGACTGTGCCTCCTCTATCATTTCCACATACTCGCGGTTTGTGCCGAAGCGACTGTCTATCTTATAGAAATCGGTTGCGGCATAACCGTGGTATGACCACTCTGCCATATCATTTTCGACCACGGGATTGAGCCATATGGCTGTAAAGCCCATATCCGCGATATACCCGAGATGATCCTTTATCCCTTCGATATCACCCCCATGCCTGCCATAGCGTTTACTGCGGTTAAGCCCTTCCTTCATCCCTTCCACCTCATCGTTGGAGGGATCACCGTTAGCGAACCTGTCGGGCATCAGCAGGTACATGACATCGGAGTTATCAAAGCCCTCCCTTTGAGCCGATCCTTCCTTCCGGCCAAGCAGTTCGTACTCATGGGTATATGCCACATCACCCCCTTTCCGGAATTCAATATTGACCGTGGCGGGTTCCGTGACCCGTGATATGTCGAGGTTAATAAAGAGGTAGTTGTTATTTGTTGTGCGGTCAGCGGAGATAAGCCTGACATCATGGTGATCAATATTAATCCTGTAGCCGGCAATATCCTCACCATGGACCATCAGCTGGAGGGTGGTGTTCTTCATCCCTGTCCACCAGAAAGGAGGCTCAATCCTGTCGGGCTGCGCAAGGCTGACCCGGGATAACATAACAAGCGCAACTAAAACTATTATTCTGTTCATAACTTTCCTCTGTAAAAGTATGAAAACCTCTCCTGTTTCACGGGAGAGGTTTTCACTTACTCATACTCTAAATCCGTAATACAAGTGTTTTTAATTCAAGGTTATTGTTGCAACAAGATTCCATGGATCGAGTGTTATTGTATAGTTACCGGCTGTTGTGACGGCAATATTTGCTCCTCCCGCTTCAAGTGCCCCGGGATCACCTCCCAGATCATAGTCCCAGGCATTATTGGCCCTGAACTTCATCTCGCCTTCAACCAGGTCAAGGGTAACGGTAAACACCTCATCCACGGGGTCCCATGTCATGTCAGTATCATCATCCCAGCTACCGGTAGCATCACCAATAACTCCCCACATATCAGCCCTGTATGTATACTGCAGCGGTTTGCTCAGGTCGAGGGTGATGGCATAATCTCCTTCAACGGCTACCGCGATGTTATCACCACCTGCGTTGAGTGTATCGTTCCCGGCCGAGCTGCCGTAGTTATAATCCCAGTTGTCATTGGCCCTGAACTTCATTCCACCTTCCGTAAGGTGCATTCCTCCTGTCCATTGCTGCAGTGCCGGCTGGTATGTAAGGACTGTTTTGTCGTCCCAGCCCTGTGGAGAGGCATCGCCTGTGACACCCCATTCAGTGTCCACTGCCGAATATGTAAGTTCAGCGGCATCAGCCTGTATAAAATAATAACCAGCGTCAGATACCATATTACCACCTGCTTCGCTCAGCGTTCCGCTTCCTCCATCGCCATAGTTAGGACCGTCCCAGTTAGGCTTTGTTGCAAATTTCCACTCATTGGAAGGATTGGCCATATAGACATATCCTTCAAGATTATCCGGAGCTGACAATCCGCTTTTGATCTGCGGCGACGCATCCGGTGCCCAGTCGCCCAATTCTGATCCCGGGTAACTGGCCACTACGTAATCACCGGGCACATTCCAGGTACGGTTCAGCGGTTCCAGGGTGGTAAATGTGACCTCCGGTCCGTATCCCGTGCCTGCACTGTTTGTTGCATAGGCGCGTACGTAATACATTGTACCGTCGTCCAGTCCTGTGAGAGAGCTGGTAAAGTCACCCAGGCCATCGCCATCGCTTGTTGTCTGGTCGCTGACAGTGGGATTCTCACTTGTGGAATAACATACGCCCCTTGCCGTTACATCGGCACCGCCCGCTACAGTTACTTCTCCTCCTCCTGTTGCCGTGGTATATGATATATCTGTTATCTCAGCGCTTGTAACGGTAGGCGCTACAGGCCGGGTTGTGAAAGTCACTTCCTCACCGTATATGGTACCTCCTTTACCTGTTGCATATGCTTTTGCATAATAGTCAGTTGCATAATCGAGTCCGGTCAGGGTCACCTTAAAGGTTGCTCCTTCAACACGATCAGTGTAAACGGCCTTATTATTATCAATAGTCGGATCGCTAAGGGTATCATAGCAGACACCTCTCTCAGTAAAACCGGCACCCTCGGCAATCACAAAGCCTATCACTGTTGCCTGGTCTGAGCTAACGCCTTCTGTTTCGGATGTTGCCAGCTTAGGATCCAGTCTTATCTGTGCCGTCTCCTCCGTACAGGCCACAAGCAGTGCCGTCATTACAGTAAGTGCCGCCACATATTTGTATATAATTGTTTTTTTCATCACTTCTGTATTTAGTATTAATTCTTAACTATGCTAAAGGTAGCCTCTTCACCCTCAAAGTCTGTTATATTTAGGGTAATGGTATAGTTACCGGCTTCGCTTATCTGGATATTGGGACCATCGTGGTACAACTCATCTTCTGTTCCCCCCAGGTTCCATGCCCAGCCGTCATTCAGCCTGAACTTGATCTCTCCAACCACCAGGTCGACTGTTATATGCCATGTTCCTGAATCCTGGTCATAGTCCATTTTCTGATCGGGTGAATCCCATCCGTTAGCTGTTGCTGAGCCAACAAGGCCTATCATCCTTGCTTCGAAGGAATAAGTCAGATCGGGCACGCTTACATCCATTACATGGTATCCTTCGGCGGGAGGCACTATTGCCTGTCCGTCGACTGCAAGTGTACCATCTGATCCACCATAATCGGTACCTGTATCAGGGTTATTAAGAGTGAAAGGACTGGCAGGATCAAGCTTTACAATACCTGTATAAATGCCATCGCCCAGTGCGGATTCAATCTTTTGTTCTTTACCAGAGTTCACCAGGTCGAGCCTTGGCAGTCCGTATATGGTAACATCAGCGCTAAGCGGGTCAGAGAAATACTCAAAAGGATCAGTGCTTGTACCGGGTGCTCCGGTACCGGCATCCACAACCAGCACTGCCTTAATCCTGAAGTCGATGGCAGAGACCTGGTCGACCGGAAAATCCTTTTTCAGCTCACCATTCAGTTCACCAACCGTAATTTTGATAGATGTTACGTCAACACCTGACCATACTTCGCTTACTTCTTCAAATCCGGTGCCCGCGGGACATGCCTCCAGGGCATAGTTTGCAGAGGCGGTAAAGCCCGGATCCACCGGTGTGCCAGCAAACTCCAGTGTATCATTAGCATCTGACCTGACCAGGGTAAGGTCGGGTATGCTTACAAGAGCAGGATCAACAGGGTTATCGGCCATGATAATCTTTTCTCCATCTTTTTCACATGAGGTGAAGAAGGCTACCAACCCTATGATTGCCAATAATGTATATAATTTTCTTTTCATTATAAATTGTTTTTTAGCGGTTAATAACCCGGATTGTTTTGTCCGTTATAATTCGGATTGGCAGAAACCTCATCAGCAGGTATGGGGTATATATTACGATGGCTGCTTGTCTGCGTACCTTCGTAAACACCGCCTTTCCACTGCCATGTATAAGTTCCGTCAGTGAACTGACCGAAACGTATCAGGTCAGTACGGCGCAATCCTTCATAATAAAACTCACGTGCTCTTTCATTAAGTATCAACTCATCGCTTACCAGTGCGGCTGATATATTAGCGCTGGTGTTGCCATAGGCACGTTCCAGTATCTTGTTGATATCCTCTTTGGCTGACTCATCATCATCCAGCTTATGGAAGGCCTCAGCTCTCATCAGATAGGCATCGGCCAGCCTGAAGACCGGATAATCGGTACAGGCGTAAGCGGGATTATAATTAGCGGGCAGGGTGCCGTCATGGTTTCTTGCGGTAAACTTATAAACTCCCACGCCATAATCACCGCTTGATGATACACTTGGTATATTAAGCGCCTTCTTCTGTTTGAGAAAGACCCTGTTATCAGGGGTAGCATCAAATTCAAGGTCGGTGGGATCAATGGGCGATCCGCCGTAAACAGCAAGGGTGTCAATCATCACATCAAGGAAATCTATCCTTGCCCTGTTACCGTTCCAGTTGGTGTTTTCGGTAAGCCCGTGATAATCTTCGGCCCTGATATATTCGGCATCACTGCTTGATTCTATAATGAATGTTGTTCCCACATAACCCTGTGTATGGACTCCGTCCTGTTCCCAGGCAAAGATCATTTCGGGATTACTGTAATAGTCGTTATCTGCACTGAAGTTTTGCCTGTAGTCAGTGGCAAGCGAATAGGCACCGCTGTTTATCACGCTGTCGCAATAGGTCTTAACCTCGCCCCAGCGGGCTGTGCCGGTATAAACTTCAGCATTCAGATAAAGTCTTGCCAGCAGCATCCATGCCGCACCCTTATCGGCCTGCGGGTAAGAGAAACCAGGTTCACCCAGTTCATCGCTTATATCTATCAGTTCAGACTCTATATAATTAAATATATACTCCCTGGTCTGTATCTCAGGAAAGAATTTTCCCACGCCGTCTTCATCGGTGGTAAAGGGAAATTTACCGAACATATCGATTGCATAATAATATGCAAGGGCTCTCAGGAAGCGGGCTTCAGCATTATAACGCCGTACATCGGCATCAGGATTATCATTTGTAAGCCTGATAAAGTCGTTGGCATAGGTAATACTTAAGCTCAGGCGCTGGAAAAGAGCTGTAAGGAAGGGATTGGAGGGACTCCATGTCTGTGAGTTGAGTTCTGCTATACCAACATCACCCCAGGCACAGATAGCCTCATCGGTAGGCAGTTGCTGCAGGTTCCACAATGCACGCATGGTGGTAAAAAAGTGATCATCAGAAGATTCAATATCGGGTCCTCCGTTAGGTCCCTGACCAGGTATAATAAAACTGGCATATATCTTACCAAGGACCTGCTTTGTGTATTCAGGCTTGTCATTGATATTGCCGGCCAGTATCTGGTCCGGGTCCTGTGGTACGACGTCAAGGTCTTTTACACAAGACCCCATTATGGTTGCGGAAATAATAATTCCCAGTATAATAACTTTCTTCTTCATATCTTGCATTCTAATAAGTTAAACTAATACCAAACATGAAAGTACGGGGTCTGGGATAGAAATTATTATCTATACCCCCCGGCACTTCGGGATCGATACCACTGTACTCTGTTATAGTAACCAGATTCTGAGCTGTTATGCTTAATCTTGCGTTAAGCATATTGAAAATATTTTCCATGGTATATCCCACACTCAGGTTATCCAGTTTGAAATAAGAGGCGTTCTCAACGAAATAGTCACTTGTAAACTGCCGTTTAACAAAGCCTGTCTCACTCAGGTAGGTCGGGAAGTTTTTCCAGTAACCAATCTGGTACATCTGGTCATACGAAGCACCTGCCGCAACCTGGTTATAAACATAGTTGCCTATGCTTCCGCGCATGGTAGCAAGTGCATCAATATTTTTATAGTTGAGTCGCAGTGTTAATCCTAAGAGGTAATCAGGCACGGGGTTATGGTAGATGTATTTATCATCATTATCGCCATTAACCACCCCGCCTTCGCCCGAGATATCTTCATAAAGACCTTCTATAGGATTGCCATCAGAATCATAAATCTGCTTGTTAACAAAGAATGAATAAGCAGGATGGCCTACTCTTGTCACCTGCTTCTGACCGGTAAAGGCATCTCCGTAAAGAATACCCATATAATCAGGATCTTCTGTTATAAGAAGTTTGGTGATTGTATTTATGTTATAGGTGAAGTTCAGTCCCACACTCAGGGAAAAGTCCTGCTTCGACAGTGGCACTGCATTCAGGGATATCTCCAGTCCCTGATTTTCAAGACTTCCCACATTGGTAAGCAGGGTATTGGAGAAGTTACTTCCACTGGGTATCACAACTGTGTTCAGCAGGTCTTTTGTTACCCTGTGGTAAACATCCACCGCACCTGTCATCCTGTTATTAAAAATCCCGAAATCGATACCGGCATTATAGGTTGTGGTTTCTTCCCATTTGATATCCGGGTCGTAGGCATTGGGTCTGAGGGTGGGAATGTACTCACCACCTATGGGATAGTAAGAACCGGGCGATGAGAGAATGTATGTTGCCTGTGCGGGATAATCATTACCTATATCCTGCTGACCTGTTACACCCCATCCCAGGCGTAGCTTAAGATCGGAAACCGCAGTGATATTATTCATAAAATTTTCCTCATTTATCCTCCAGGCAAAAGCGGCCGACGGGAATATGCCCCACTGGTTATCACTGGCAAAACGGGATGAGCCGTCAAAACGAATGGTTGCGGTGAGAAGATAACGATTCCTGAAAGAATAATTTGCCCTGCCGAAAAAGGAGACCAGGTAGTTCTCTGTAATATATGCACTGCTGTCAGTCGCCTGGTAAGGATGTTCATCATCAACCACTCCCCTGGTGTAGGTGTCTCCCTCTCTCTGGAAGTGCTGCCATGAATAACCGGCTGTAACATCCACATTGCTCTCCACCGCTTCCAGGCTCTTTTTATAATTCATATAGAAATCGAGCAGACTGTTCTGGTTGGTGGATGAATAATCACTCAGCCGGCCCCAGAGAGGGCTCGTCAGCACTGAGGGCGATGTTACCGGACGGTTATTATGCCCTTCGCCCTGAGAATAATCAGTTGCCAGGTTAAGGTTGGCAACCAGCTCAGGCATAAATGGAAGAGTATAGTTGAGTATAACATTACCCATTATCCTGTTGACCTCTGACCGGTTATCTGCTTCCATGGCCTGCTCAACGGGATTAGGGGTGCCCAGGTTGGCACCATAGCTGCTCCACTGGTAGTAATAACCTGTTGCCGGTGTTGGATCAATGACCGGTTGGGTAGGATCCATATTAACAGCCGAGCCTATAGCCCCGGCATCACCAAAGTTGTTTTTAGTGCTCATCCCCTTGATCTTCAGGTTTACCTTCAGAGAGCCGTCAAATAATACGGGGTCGAGGCTAAGTGCACCGGTTATCCTCTGCATATCAGTGTTTTTCAATATCCCCATCTCATCGGTATAGCCTGCAGAGAAGCGGTATGGTAAGGACTTAAACGCACCTGTCAGGCTGAGGTTATGATCATGGGAAACGGCTGTGCGGAATATTTTGTCCTGCCAGTTTGTATTCTCCGATCCCAGCTTCTGAAATGTTTCAGCACCATACAGGTCAATTTTATCATAGGCTATCTGCCTTAGTTCATCACCTGAAAAGACATCGGTATATCTTATGGAAGAGGCTACAGATGTCTGGCCGTCATACCTCACTGTAAGAGGTGCTCCTGCAGTGGCCTCTTTTGTTTCGATAATTATAACGCCGTTCGATGCCCTTGAGCCATAAATGGCTGTGGAGGATGCATCCTTCAAAACAGTGAATGTTTCAATATCACCGGGATTGACAAAGTCAAGCAGGTTAGGGCTACCCGACACATTGCTGTTATCTATGGGTACACCATCAATAATTATCAGCGGGTCATTGGAAGCATTCAGGGATGATCCTCCCCGTATACGTATTGTTGATCCGCTTCCCGGTGCTCCGCCCGATGTTGTTACAACAACACCTGCAGTCTTACCCACCAGCAGTTCCTGTGCTGATGTTATTGAGCCGCGATTGAAATCTTTGGAGCTTATCGTAGATACCGATCCGGTTAAATCTTCCTTCTTAACTGTACCGTATCCGATAGTTACAACTTCATCAATTTCCATTACGTCGACTTCCAGTTCAACATTTATGGTAGTGCGGTTATCAACAGGAACCTCCTGGTCTAAATAACCAATAAAAGAGAATACCAGTATTGCATCAGGTGTGGTGGTAATACTGTATTCACCATCGGCATTGGTGGACGTACCCATTGTTGTTCCCTTAACAAGAACATTAACTCCGGGCAGGGTAATTCCATCCAATGCATCAGTAACCGTTCCGGTAACAGTGATTGTTTGTCCGGAAAGGGCACTGCTCATCATTATACCGGCGATCAATATCATTAAGCGCCGCATCAATAATCTGTTCATAGATTTTTGGTTTATTAATGGGTTACACATTTCTGAGATAGTCTGTTTTTCATGAGCTGAGGACATTAGTTAGATACTGTTTGCTCACCTGGTTTCTTACACTCCTATAACAATTATTACATTGTTAAGGTTTATATACAGTAAATTTCGTAAGATTATCCATGCTATACAATTCTTTTTCAGTATTTTACCGCAATCGTTTCCGCAAACGATTGTAATTGGCTCAAAAGGCCATCAGGTCATTAACAGGTAATTATAATTTTTTGATTACTTTTACATAAGGGGAGTTATTTAGACTGGTTATGAATAAGGAGAATGTTACCATAAAAGATATTGCAAGGGAGTTACAGATAGCTCCTTCAACGGTATCCAGAGCCCTGAAAGATCATCCTGATATCAGTCCCGAAACAAAGAAGCTGGTAAACAGCCTGGCGGAGAAATGGAATTACCGTCCCAACCCCATTGCGCTGAGACTGAAGGGTGGCAGCAGTAACACGGTGGGTATTATAGTACCCGAGATAATACATTATTTCTTTTCAACCGTGATAAGCGGCATAGAGGACTATGCCAACGAATATGGTTATAATGTAATGATATGCCAGTCGAACGAGGAATACGAGAAGGAGGTAAAAAATATACAGACACTTGTCAACAGCCGGGTTGACGGCATACTTATATCCATGTCCAAGCTGACCCGTAATATGGAGCATTTCCACCAGCTGAAAGATAAGAACATACCCATTGTTTTCTTTGACAGGAAGTGTGGGGAGATAGAGAGCGACAGCGTTGTTGTTGACGATGCCGAGGGCGCTTACAAGGCTGTCAAGCACCTTATACTGGAGGGCAGGAAGAGGATAGTGCACCTGTCTGGTCCACCCAACCTGATCATTGCCCGGGAGAGGGTCAACGGCTATATCAGGGCTCTTAATGAGTTCCAGCATAATGTGGCGGAAGAGAATATTGTGAAGTGCGACCAGATGGAGGAGGCCGAATGGATAGTGCCCAGTCTTATGAAGCGTAATCCCGGTCCCGATGCTTTCTTCTGTGTCAATGATTTTACCGCGGCACAGACCATGAAGATACTTAAAAAACTGGGGTTCAGGGTGCCTGAAGATGTTGCCCTTGTTGGCTTTACCAACGGGCAGATAGCCAGGCTTACTGATCCCGGACTCAGCTCGGTTGATCAGCATGGTTATGCTATGGGCCGGGAGGCGGCCAGGCTTATGCTGGACAGGATAAAGGACCGCAGCAGGCCTTACCAGAGCAGGGTTATACCTACAGAGCTGGTGATCAGGGGTTCCAGTGTCAGCGACAAGTAAGGGTTAATCGTCCAGACTGCCGAACACTTTTCTGAGTATGGGGCTGACCCTGGCATTGACATCTTCCCTTATCTTAAGCTCTTCCTGTGCCACCTTCACAAACATGCCGTCGAGAGCCCTGCGGGTAAGGTAATCGCCCAGGTTGGTCTCCACCTTCTGCACGCCGGCCAGCCTGCCGGCTATTGAACCTGCAAACTTGTTCCACTGACCGGTAAGCGCATCCCATGAATCCTGTGTTGATACGTTTCCTACCAGGTCTTTCTCCACGGAGGTCTGTATGCGCGGGTTATACAGCTCAAACAGCTGGTCGGATGTTGTCCTTATAAGGTACTGTGTGGCGGCATCATCTTCGCCCCTCAGTATGCCGAAGGCATCGCGCACCGTCATCTGCGTTATGGCACCGGCAAAGATGGGAGCAGCCTCCCTGGCAGCATCTTCAGCAGCCCTGTTGATACGCAGTATCACATCATCTACCAGTTGCTGTCCGGCCGGTATCTTTGATATATTATCCACTATCACAGCTGCTTCTTCAGGCAGGTATATCTTCACCAGCTCATCGGCATAATAGCCGTTCTGTGCGGCCAGCTCACGGGCCGAATTCCTTGCGCCTGTCTTAAGAGCTTCTTTCAGTCCCTCCACCACCTCTGCTTCAGTAAGCCGTGTGCCCGCAGAGGCTGTTTCGAGGGCTGTCAGTACCTCGGCACATGAATTGAGTAAAACAAAGAGTGCAAGGATAAGCGGCAGTATGTATCTTCTCATCTTTCCTGTTTTTATATTAAACAATCTGTTATTGAATAGTCATTATGGCATTTGTTATCTCCAGGTCCTCTGCTGTTGTTATCTTTATATTCTCCCTGTTGCCGTCCACCAGGTTTATCTTATAACCTGCTGCCTCAACCACCGAGGCATCATCGGTGAACGAAGGGTCATACACACGGGCATAGGCAGCAAGCAGTATGTCCGACCTGAAGACCTGCGGTGTCTGTATCAGTGCAACCTTGCGGCGGTCTGTGCTGCTGTTAGCGCCGCTGTCACCTATAAGTCGCACCGATTCGGCGGGACTTATAAAGGGCACTGCATTGCCTTTCTTTTCAGCCCTTGAGAAGCATCTGTCTATCGTTTCAATGCTTACCCGCGGCCTTACGGCATCATGCACGGCCACCAGCGCTTCCTGCCTGACGAGCGACAGCCCGTTCTTCACCGAGTTAAACCTTTCCTGTCCGCCCGCAACGATATTATGATCATGCCGGAAACTGTATTTGTCGCATAACTGCTGCCAGCGCTCCACGCTGTCCTGCGGCAGCACTATTATCAGCTCCATATCCGGATCATATTCAAGGAACCGGTCAATGGTATGGAAGATCATTGGCCTGCCCGCCAGCAGCAGAAACTGCTTGGGCACATCGGCTCCCATCCTCTGCCCTTTGCCGCCGGCCACTATGATAAGGTACCTGTACCGATCACTCATCCGTCAGTTCGGCTTTATTATACAGAAATCGTTTTATGCTTTTCTTTGGTGTCTTATCAAATTCCTCATCGCGTATCTTAAAACGGGATACAGCCATATAGTTGGGCAGCCTGTTATTGACCTCCCTGCGTGTGTTCTCATATATCTCCTCCAGCTGCTCTTTTTTCACACCTTCCTTTTTCATTGCCTCAAAATCGGGGTGGACAAGGGCCACCAGCTTATTATCATCGGTGCTGATAATGACGGCTTCCGAGATCAGGGGCTGGGTGCTTATCAGCGATTCTATCTCCTCGGGGTATATGTTTTTCCCGGACGGACCCAGAAGCATGGCCTTGCTGCGTCCCTTGATATATATATTCTTATCCTTATCCATAATACCCAGGTCGCCGGTATGCATCCATCCATCCTCATCGATAAGCTCTTTTGTGGCTTTCTCGTTCTTATAATAACCAAGCATGACGTTATCGCCCCTGAGTATTATCTCGCCCACCTCCTTCTGTGGATCGGATGAATCGATTGTCACCTCCAGGGTATCCACCGGGCGTCCCGATGCACCAGGCTTTGTGGTGTCCCACGAGGCATAGCTTATGAGCGGACCGCATTCGGTCATGCCATAGCCCACGGTAAAGGGAAAGTCTATCTTCCTGAAGAATTTCTCAACATCGGTATTCAAAGCGGCACCGCCAATAACCATCTCCTGGAAGTTGCCGCCGAAAGAATCATACAGCTTCTGCTTCATTTTGGATAATATTATCTTTTTGATACCCGGTGTCTTGAGCAGCAGCTTCATATGGGGCTTGCTGAGTACCGGCAGCAGCTTCTTTTTATATATTTTTTCAACAACCAGGGGGACTGACAGGATGAGTCTTGGCTTTATTTCCTTGAAGGCCTGCAGTATGATCTGTGGTGAGGGTGTTTTTGTCAGTATGGTAATATGGCATCCGTAGGTAAAGGGAAAAAGGAATTCAAAAGCGCAGCCATAGGTATGGGCAAGGGGCAGGAAGCTGACTATTTTATCGCCCGGCTCCAGCGGCATATTATTCTGTGCATACCTTATATTAGCCGCCAGGCTGCGGTGCGGCACCATCACTCCCTTTGAGAAGCCCGTTGTTCCGGATGTATAGCTTATAACGGCCAGCTCCTCGTTATCTATATCGGAAAACTTTATCATATCGGGACTGATCTCAGGGTATTTATCATTAAACACCTTATCAATATCAGCGACCATCTTTCTGACCTCCTCATCGCGTCCCTCCAGGTATTCGAAACTCTCTGTGGATAAAACTGTGTTTACTGCCGGCATATCACCATAATCAAGCTTTTCCATTATACTCTTATCAGCCACCATAAACTTGGAGTCCGAATGATTGATAATATTCATCAGGTCCTCAGGCTTGAAGTCGGGCAGCACGGGTACGATAACCGCCCCGTATGTTACGGCTGCCAGGTACACGGTGCACCAGTTAGCTGAGTTTTTGCCTATAAGGCATACCTTGTCGCCTTCCCGTATGCCGGCTTTCTCAAATAATAAATGCAGCTTTATCATGCTTATTGCTATATCCTTATAGCTGTAAGCACTGCCCTGGTAATTTGAGAGAGCTTCTATGTCCCAGTTTTTCCTGATGCTGTCTTCAACGTATCCAACAAATCTTTCCTTAATCATATGCCGCTTATTTTATGTGTTAAGATGTAAATGTAGGAAAAAATATTAAAAGGAGGTCTTTTGCCATGCTCTTGCACAGCCGGTCGGGCTTATATTTTTTCAGCCCGCTCCCCGGGGTCTTATGATAAGGGCAGGATCCGCCCTGAATCCGCCATCGGTGAAACCCTGATCAGAGGGGATACGGGCTGCAGCGGCTGTATGATCAGGGGAGGTCCGGGCTAAAACTCTATATAATATACATTACCACCAGGGCGGCAATGCTTAGTATATTGACGGCTGTAAAGAAATAATAATAATTCTCCCTTTGTTTTCTGAAATGTCCCAGCTTGCGGGCAAAAACACCTATGGTTGGCACAAAGAGCACAATAAGGAAGGCAAAGAACTCCACATCCATAAACACCTCGGCAAGGCCTCCTTTCACGAGGCTCGACAGGTAGATAATGATAAGTATGGTCAGCAGGTAGGCAAGGTAACTTATCTTAAGCAGCAGTGTTGAGATGGGGTACTGCTTATGTATCCTGTGTGGTTTAAGGTAGGCATAACCCAGGGAGAAAACTATTATTATAAAGAATATACCCAGTATATAATTAAGCAGTTCAGGGAAATTAGTCATATTATTTTCTTTTTAGTCTGTTTACTTTTTTGACCATACCAGTGATGCGGCTCCCAGCAGGGCAGCATTATGTGTGCTCAGTTGTGAGGGCAGCAGCTTAACCCTGCCCCTGTAAATGCTGAGAAGGTTTTCCTCCATGCTTTTGCGTGCCGGGCCGAATATAAGGTCCCCTGCCTCTGCCAGTCCGCCGAAAAGGAATACAGCCTCAGGGTCAGTAAGGGCCACCACATCGGCAAGCTTGCTTCCCAGTATCTTTCCTGTGTACTCAAAGGCCTGCAGCGCTATGGGGTCTTTGCTGAGTGCTGCCTCATAAATTATCTTTGAATTGAGAGTATTAAAGTTTATCTCCCTGAGTGGACTGTCTGTAGTGCTGTCTGCCATTATCTTCAGTACCGTACGGCTGATACCCGGACCCGATACATATGTCTCAAGGCATCCCTTACGGCCGCAGCCGCATATACGGCCTGATGAGCCCTGTCTTACGGCTGTATGTCCCAGTTCCCCCGCAAAGCCGCTGGCACCGTACACCAGCCTGCCGTCAATAACGAAGCCGGAACCCAGTCCGGAGCCCAGTGTAATAACAACAAAATTCTTCATGCCCTTAGCCCCTCCGTATATCATCTCACCCATGGCAGCGGCGTTGGCGTCATTGGTCACTGTGACAGGTAAAGATGTGTGCTCTGAAAAGAGTCCGGCCAGGGGCAGTATGCCTTTCCACGGCAGGTTTGAGGGCTGTTCCATTATGCCCTTATAGATATTACCCATGGGTGCCCCTATCCCGTAGCCCATCAGTTCAGTTGCATCACCCGCCTTCTCCAGTGCCTCGTTTATTTTATTACAGAGGGTGGCAACAAAATCCTCTATCCTGTCAAACTCACCGGTCCTGATAATTCCCTGTGATAATATTTCCCCTTCCCTGCCAACCAGACCAAAAACGGTATTGGTCCCGCCAATATCAATGCCGGCAGCTATTTGTCTTTTCGCCATTATTTAAGAGTGTTTTTCAGCTCCTTCCATGCCAGGGCCGCGGCGCCCAGCACTGCTCCATTGGTTTCCGGTATGGCCGAGGGCAATATCCGGAAGGTGTCCCTGAACACAGGCAGCACCAGCTTATCAATATATTTATCAAGGGGATCAGTCAGCAGTTTACCTGCCCTGGCCAGTCCGCCGAAGAGGAATACCGCCTCAGGGCTGGTGACCACCACTGCATTGGCTATTGCCAGTGCCAGTATTTCAGCTGTATAATCAAACACATCGAGTGCCATCTTATCTCCTTTACCGGCAGCCTCAGCTATCAGCCTGGAATCTATGACGGCCGGATTTATCTCACGCAGCATGCTGTCCTGTTTTCTTTCCTCAAGGAATATTTTAGCCGTTCGCACTATGCCTGTAGCCGACACATAGGTCTCCAGGCACCCTTTCCTGCCGCATCCGCATTCCCTTCCCCCGGGCAGCATAATGACATGCCCGTATTCACCGGCAAAGCCGGTAGCGCCGTAAACTATCTCACCGTTGGTAACAAATCCGCTGCCCAGACCTGTACCAAGTGTCAGTATAATAAAATCCTTCATCCCCTTTGCTCCGCCAAACATCATCTCGCCCACTGCCGCTGCCGTAGCATCATTGGTCAGCACAACGGGTTTTTTTATCTCCTTCTCCATCATCCCGGCAAAGGGGACAATGCCCTTCCATGCCAGGTTGGGAGCCATCTCAATGGTGCCCTTATGATAATTGCCATTGGGGGCGCCGATGCCTATACCCCTGAGGCTAACCGCCCCGGCTTTATCCACATAATTGTTTATCTCGCTGATAAGCTTGTTAATAAAGCCACCGGGCTGCGGATCGTTGTCAGTATTTATCCTGCCGCCTGCCAGTATCTCACCTTCCGCTGTTACCAGTCCAATGGCCGTATTGGTTCCGCCAATATCGATACCTGCAACTACTTCCCTGCTCATATGTATAAGAATTTATTTTTTCGCTTTAGCGCCCCTGGTGCTGCTGATGGATTCATCTTTCCGTCGCAGTCCGCTTATCTCCCAATCCTCTATCAGCTCCCATCCTGCTTTCACCTCTATCTTTTTAGGGTAATAGCTGACCGGTTCAGGCTGTCTTTTAAGCTCATAGTCGCCCGTGGTCCATTCCCCGTCGCCATTGATATCCATAATAGCCTTAACCAGATGTGTTTTATCCGTAAGGTATTCAAATTCCACCGTCTCATCATCGGGCAGGCTCATTTTCTTTTCCCTGATAACCTTCTCTTCTTCATCAAGAAGCTGAACTATGATATCTCCTTCATATCCTGTAAGATTAAGTACCAGCTTACCAAAATCGCCAGGATCCCTCACCTTAAAGGCCCAGGATAATGAGTCATTGGGATGGCCATAGATATCTGTAAAGGCCCCTCTGTCAGCCACCAGCACGTAGGAACTGTCAGGCACCAGCTCTGTGTCCATAATGAATTTTTTAATATTAAGGCTGTCGCGCCGCAGATCATAATCCTGCCGCAACTTAACTGTATCATCCATCACGTACAGTTGAATACGTGATGTATCCGTTTCTTCCACCGGCGTTTCAAAGCTAAGGACGGGCGGCTGACCAGGTATGAGTCCGGTTGACTGTGACAGGTTTGTAGTCACCGGCAGTCCGGCCTGCTCACTCTGCTGCGACCCCCTGCCGGCAGCAGCGGCTGCATACCGGAGCCTCACTGTATCACTTACCATCTGGAGCTGTCCCAGCGAATCGGTCCTGGGATGGCGGAGATAAACAGTTACCAGGTCCCGGGAAAAGAAGCTGCTGTCCCTGAGCCATATTTTAAATGTATCCTGCCGGGCTGATACCTCCCGGATATATTCAATCTCCTTATCAGTATCAGCAAAATCGATATCAAAGGATGAGGTATCAACAGGCAGGGAAAAAGTAAACTGCAGCAGGTAGGGCTGTGTGCGTGAAGTACCCGTAAGGTACTGGTCCTTATTACGGGCGCGGAAATAATACAGCTCATATTCCTCCCCGGGAATATGCTCATACTTCAGTGAGTCGGTTTCTGTTAAGGCGGCCGCTGTACCCGTTGTATCGCCAGGTATGAGTGTGTCTGCTCCTGTAAGCAATCCAATTGTATCGCCCATGGCATCCACCACAAGGCTGTCGCCGACAGCTGCCAGGGTGTCGGGACGGGCAGGTATATAATTGTCTTCGGGGGAAACGCTGACAGCCGAATCGGCAAAAGCAAAATCTTCCGTTTGCAAGTCATATATCATATTTGCATTCTCATCTCTCAGACCATACATCATATATTCACCGCCGGCTATATTGTCTATCCTGTATTTACCGTTTTCCGATGCCCTGGTAATATACAGCGGCATTGTTGTCTGTGGCATGCTGTCAGCCTTTTCAGAATACATCATCACCAGTATATCTTCACCGGCCTCCAGGTTAAAGGCATCGTATATATAACCTGTTACTGACAGGGAGTCCACAACATCACCCGTTGAGAATACATATTTATAATCCTCGAGGGGATTACCTTCATTCAGGTCCTTGATCGACCCTCCAAAATCAAATGTGTAGGTAACATCCTCCCGCAGAGTCTCCTCCTCATCAAATTCCACTATCAGCGACATGCCGCGGGTCAGTATCTCGGGTTTTTTGCTGAGGGGGGGCGACACCACCAGTGCACTGCTGACATTTTCCAGCACAAAATATTCATCGAACACCACTTCAAAGGAGCTGCCGCTAAATCCGGTGGAGCCGTTTGCAGGTATGGTCTCCATAACAACGGGGGGCCGTTCATCCTTTGGTCCGCCGCCCGGCGCGCTCACTTTTGCACACGATCCAAGGAGCAGGGCGGCAAAAATCAAAATGCTGGTTATACGGTATGCTGATATCATAAGAGCAAATACAATAAGGGATTACAAACCTACATGAAATTTTTCACTTTTCATTCCGCTTACCCGGACAAAAAACATGCATTGATCATGAAATATTTTGCTTTTCACCACCGGCTATCCGAACAAAAAATCAGGCATTGATCATGAAATCTTTGTTTTTTACCACCATTTATCCGGACAAAATCAAGCATTGATCATTAATTTATTCAGATGGTAAAACAATTTTTATAATTTTGGCTTCTGTATCAAAAAATAGTAATCATGGAACTGGCTATTATAACATGGGATGTTAATCCCGAAATATTCAGGATCGGCAGTTTTGCACCCCGATGGTATGGTGTACTCTTTGCTTCGGGTTTTCTTTTCGGATATTTTATCTTTAAAAAGATTTTTAAAAACGAAGGGCTGAAAGAGGAGATACTGGACCGTCTGACCATATATGCAGCCATAGGAACGATAGTGGGTGCAAGGCTGGGACACTGTCTTTTTTATGAGCCGGACTATTATTTAAGCAATCCCCTGGAGATACTGAAGGTGTGGCAGGGAGGCCTTGCGAGTCACGGTGCAGCCATAGGCATACTGATAGCCCTCTGGCTCTTTGTCAGGAAAGAGAATAAGCCGTATATGTGGATACTGGACCGTATTGTTATTGTTGCGGCCCTGGCCGGCGCCATGATCCGTCTGGGCAACCTGATGAACTCGGAGATATATGGTATCGAGACTACCCTGCCATGGGGATTTGTTTTCCTGCGTAACGGTGAGACGGTGCCCAAGCATCCCACACAGATATATGAAGCACTGGCTTATTTCATCACCTTTATTATACTGTACAGGATATACTGGAGAAAGAATGGTGAGTTTATCAGGGGACTACCCTTCAGCCTGTTCCTTATCCTTGTCTTTGTCTTCAGGTTTTTCATTGAATATGTGAAGGAGGACCAGGTAGCCTTTGAGTCAGGGATGATGTTCAATATGGGACAGTGGCTCAGCCTGCCCTTTATCTTTATAGGCCTGGTAATAATGTATTTCAGCCTGCGGCGCCAGAAGCTGCAGACAGGGTAGAACAGACTTTTTCCAACTTTGTAATATGATTTCAGCCTTCGGCGCAAAAAGTTGCAGTCAGGGTAAAACAGATGCTCTTATTTTCTTACTATGCCATAAAATAAAATATCGATGATGGCATCCAGGCGGTCCTCCAGGACATAGTTTCTTTTCTGCCAGAACAGCGGCAGCTCAAGACCTTTCAGTGCTGTCTGTACCGCCAGCGAAGCGAGACCGGTATTCTGAAGGTTAAAATGACCCGAACGCACACCCTTCCACAGTATATAACGTATAAAAGCTATCTCCATGCGATCATATTTCTCGCGCTGCCTGTCAATAAAGTCAAAATGGTCAAGGTCCCTGTTAAAGATGGCATTATAATAATTTGACAGTTTTTCGAACGAACTCATCCTTACCTTCACATAAGCACTTAATATCTTCTCCGGGTCATCACTTCTTTTTACAACTGCAGAAAGCTCATCCTTAAGTACCTGCGCCTCGTGATCTATTACCGCTTCGAATATCTCCTCCTTGCTCTTAAAATAATAATATATTGAACTCTTCCCCTTGTTCAGGGCCCTGGCTATCTCGTCCATGGTCGTTTTCTTATAACCGAAACGCCTGAATATCTCACTTGATGCAGATACTATGCTTTCCCTATATTTGTCTTTATCAACCATTTGTATATGTCTTACATTAAGAGTACAAGATATTGATATTATTCATTATTTGAAACAGGCGACACTATTATTTTGGAATTAACCGTTCGAATGTTCCAATAAGCAGGGATTTTTTCGTCTTTTACGCTTAATGATTTCAGAGTCCGGAAGCAGCCTCCGGAACGAAGATGCGGAAGGTAAAACTTACCGGGCAGCAATCACACCAAATAATAAACATTGCCGGACAAATCCCATTTTTTTATTAATTTTGAGAATTCATTGCTTAATGAAATCAAATTGATGTATGCGGATCGGTGATAAACATTATGAATCTATCTGGACTGACAAAGATGATGATAGCCGTATCAATATTATCGATCAGAGCAAGCTGCCTTTCAGCTTCGAAATAGTAGCCCTGAAAACAGTTGAGGATGTGCACAGCGCCATTAAGAACATGACAC
>JAWLFR010000122.1:0-6367 GCA_041685495.1 Bacteroidales bacterium | reverse complement strand
ATGCGTTCTCCTTTTTCATTAACCACATTGAAAAGGGAGTTCATTTTTATGAGCATTTCACCTTTCCCGTCAACAAATTTGTCGCGACCCTTTATTTTTATCAACGGTGCCATATTCATGTTGACAGTCCAGATAAAGGCCGGATAATCCATGACAGTATATTGCTCAGCTTCTGCCGGTATCCAATCTTTTTGTTCCGGCTTCATTTTCATCAAAGCATTCTGTTTTATATAGGCAGACTGTATGGCAGGTTTTCCAGTGATACCTGTACCGCGCATCCATCGCTG
Organism: Bacteroidales bacterium; assembly: GCA_041685495.1. Lineage (GTDB taxonomy): Bacteria > Bacteroidota > Bacteroidia > Bacteroidales > VadinHA17 > UBA9300. Next base: position 6,080 of record JAWLFR010000122.1, on the reverse strand, counting down.
GACGGGAGCAGGCAGTTTTTGAATATCCGGATCTGTTATAATTACCGGGTCAGCTTTTTTTACAGCATAAAGAATTTCATCTGTTTCGCGGGTAATCATTTTATTCATGGTATAATGGATTAACGGTTCAGCCACTTTTTGAATTCCGGTGAATGGTCAATACTTACAATCGTGTCAAGCTCATTGTCGGCTTTGGGTTTCAGCTCCAGCTTCACCCGGCCGCGCGAATAAGTCACCATACTGGCAATTGATGTAATGTTGATAAGGTATTTACGGTTAATGCGGAAGAAGGAAGAAGGCATCAGCATATCTTCCAGCTTATCCAGGGTAAAATCAACACTGTAGGTGCTGCCCTGGGCTGTACGGAGGTAAACGCCTTTATCCATTACAAAGAAGTAGGCTATGTCCTTTACCTCAACCATCCTGATCTTTGAGCCTACCGTAATGGAAAAGCGCTCCCTGTATTTTTTTTCGTTGGTGGTCAGCAGCTTGTATAGCGATTGCAGGTCGACGGAGTTACTGTGCAAACCGCTGAAATCCTCGTATTTTTTAAGTGCAGCAGCAAGCTCCTCGTGAACAATGGGCTTAAGCAGATAGTCGATACTTTTCAGCTTAAACGCCTTTATGGCATACTCATCGAAGGCCGTGGTAAAGATGACAGGACTCGAAATATTTACCTGATCGAAGATGGCGAAGCTGAGATCGTCCTCAAGGTGGATATCCAGAAATATAAGATCGGGTTCGGGGTTCGACTTAAACCATTTCACCGATTCGACCACCGATTCCAGTTCAGCAAGTATTTCTATATCAGGATTATAATCCCGGATCATTTTTTTCAATCGCAAAGCGGCAAACGCTTCGTCTTCTATTATTACGACTTTCATTTTATAGTAGTATTAATCGTTTTCAATTTTTTCTTGTCTGAGCAGGGGCAGCTTGGCAATGAAATGCTCCTTTGTTTTCCGGAACACGGGTTTCTGATCCGTTACCAGTGCACACCTGCGTGTTATATTTTCAAGACCCACCCCTGTTGAAACAAATTTTGTTTCCCTCACATTCAGGTTGTTAACAATGATCAGGCGCTGCTGCTTATCAACAGATATTTCTATTTTTAAAGGCTGGGCCTTTGAGAAGGTGTTATGCTTGATGGCATTCTCAATTATCAGCTGGATGGCCAGGGGCAGGATCAGGAAATCATAGTATGCTTTATCGATTTCAATATCGATAAAAAGTTTCTTCATAAACCTGATTTCGAGCAGGAACAGGTAAGCATTCAGAAACTCCAGTTCAGTGCTGAGGCTGACCAGGTCCTTCTCCTTATTCTCCAGTACGTACCTGTAAACCTTCGACAGCCTTTCGGTGAAGGACTCTGCCAGATCAGGATCAACCTTGATTAAGGAGGTTAACACGTTTAAACTATTGAAAAGGAAGTGGGGGTTTACCTGTTGTTTCAGCACTTCGAACTGCGACTGCAGGTTCTCTTTCTGCAATTTGAGCAGCTGTGTATTTGCCCTGGTAAGCTGTTTTGTGCGTTCGGTGATTCTTTGCTCAAGCGTATTGTTGATACTTTCCAGCGCTTCTTTTGCCTTGAGTATTTTCTGCTCCTGCTTTATTCTCTCAGAGATATCAATGATAATCCCCCTGCGGCCTACAACCTTGCCATTGCGGACTATGGGAGAGCCATAGATCAAGACGGGACAGGTTGTACCATCGGGTCTCTTTACGGTATACTCGAGTGGAGTGGAGAGCATGGCCTGGTTTGACTTTTTAATATTCTCCTGCACCCTCGGCACGTCCTCCTTAACCATATAATCAAGAGCAGATATTTTCTCATCGGGATTTTCAGGCATTGTGATTCCGAAAAACTCCTTGCCCGATCCGTTGACAAATAATATGTTACCCTCAATGTCAAGTTCAAATATCGGTTGCGGGAAGAGATCCATCAGTTCTTTAAAATCCCGTTCACTTTCTGCTGCAGCCAGTTCAGCCTCTTTCCTCCGGGTGATATCAGTTATAATACCGTCCAAAAAAGTCAGTTGCTCACTTTCATTGTAAACCCCTTTGCCGTTCTCGTTCACCCATACCACATGTCCGTTTTGATGAATGATCCTGTACTCAAACTCGTAATGCCTTTTTTCGCCAGTGGCTTCGAGGATATTCTTGTTGCACAGTTCCCTGTCGCCGGGATGAATAATGGAAGCATAGCCAAGGTTGGCATTATCGATAAACTTAGACGCATGGTAGCCGGAAATATCAAAGACTTTATCGCTTATATATTTCATCGTGTAATGTTCATCCACCAGGCAGCGGTAGGCTGCACCTGCCAGGTTCAGCAGTATGCTGTTAAGCTGTCCGCGACTGGCATCCAGCTGCCGGGTTATGTCTTCACGCTTTTTCATCTCCTCTTCCAGGTGCCTGTTCAGCCTTTTTTCCTGTTCTATCATCTGCCCGGCATACTTATTCTTCTCCTCTTCAATTTTTATTTGTGCCTCGTATTTAGCACTGTTGGCAGCCTCCCTTATCAACTCCTGCTGCAATTTCCCGGCTTTCGCCTTTTCCTTCATGCTTTCATCGAGATATATCCAGGCCTCGAGGATGGACATAATAAAAGCATTCACCACGGAATAGATAAGTGCATTTTTGAACAGAACATTCCTCAGACCCTGCGGATAGTTAGTAAGCCAATGCGCAAAGCCTGTTATGAGGGATGAAACAGTTATGGCAATTAAAAGCATCAGCACAAACTGGATGATGGCCCTTTTCAGCACTCCCTTACTCCACCGGAAATTATTATTCAGGTACCGGATCACAAAAAGGTCGGGGTACACAGTGGCAAATCCGGCAACCGTACTGTAAAAAATCCCCCGTGTTATCCCTATAACAAAATTTGTAAAACTATTCAGCTCATGATACCCGCTAAAATGATTGTATGTAATGATAATTAGCTGCAACACTATAGCCATACCAAGCACAAGCTTAAACAACTTGCTGAATGGAAGGAGCTTATGTATTTGTCTTAATTTCATCCCGGCTATTGCTTTAAAATTTGAATAAAAATACGCAAGCTAAATCATTAAATAAAACGTATTCTGCCGGGAACAGTCTGATGTATGTTCCCGGCAGAATTGAACAATAACTAAAACCTTTTCACGAGACCCATTCTTGCCGACACATTACGGAGATCAAGCTCGTAGTTCACACCTTCCAGTTCGGTCTCACCCGACAGGGAATTATATTTTAATCCAGGTGCCAGGCTCCAGTTTTTGCCCAGTGACACCTCTATTCCTCCGGCTACCTGGAATCCGGCACCGTGACCGGTATCGCTTATTATTTCGCCCTCATTATCTTCCGTCTCAATGTGGCTGTATAACAGGCCGGCTCTGACAAACCAGGAGATTGGTGATTCACCAAATGACTGCTTAAACTGTAATCCAAGTATATAACCGGTTTGTTCAAAATCGATGTCTGAACCGGCAAACGATTCTCTGGCATTAAAATGGCTGTAGCCCCAGCCCCCATATACACTGGTAAATGGTATAAACCGGTATTGTAAAATAGTCTCAAATCCCAACCCGGTATTTAAGTTTGCCCCGTTAAGATCGGAAGAAACAAACGACACATCGCCGTTTAATTCTATTCCAAAACGTTTTTCGCTTTCCTGTGCAACACTGGTTAAAGTAAGGGCTGCAATCATCATAATTGTTAAAAATAGCTTTGTTTTCATCATTTAATATTTTAAGAATTAGTGGTTATACTTTCGAAACAAAAGTAGATGAGGGCAAGCCGAAAGAGAAAAGCAAGATGCCGGAAGTGCATATGTTCAATGTGAACGTGCTTAAAAGGCTGTTGAATGCGTTTCAGCGCTAAGAAATTTTCCTGATCCCCCGGTATAAGATTATAAAAGAGAACCTGCCACCTTTATCTTTCTGCTCGTGTCTTTTACCTGCTAATTTCTTGCAAAAAAGAACCTAACAGTAAAAAATCCCACTACAAGCAGAGCTATACCTGCTGCTATGGCTATTGCAGGGTAATCCCCCTGTCTCTTGATGATAATTCCCAGGAAGGCCCATACAACGGCGATGCCGACAAATGGATTATTCAGTTTAAGTAGAGTGATTATTACTATCAGTGCTCCTATGGTTATCATGGTAATCGCCCATACCTGCTCCGGGATGCCGAAACCGTTCCAGTTGATGGTGACCAGCAGGGCAGTCACATTGGCTATGGTGGCTATGCATATCCATCCGAGGTAAACTCCGAAGGCTGCCTTTACGAGTCCGGACGACATATCCTTTATCTGCATGTTAATATAGATGAGGCTGATAAGTAGTACGATCATGATCAGCAGCGAGAGCGAAAGCTTTTCATAATGCCATGCCACTATCCATGTTGCATTGAACAGGCAAGATAAAACAAACACCCATCCTATATCTTTTGCAAGGTCCTTTGCCTGCGAAGTGAACTGTATGACACAGAATACAGCCAGCAGGAGATAAATAATCCCCCATATTGAAAAGGTGATCCCGGCAGGGGTGAAAAGGTTAGGCAGGTTATCCGATAACTGGCCTGTGGTCTTTCCGTTAATGGGCAGGGCATTGGCCAGGTAGTTCATTGTTACCATCCCCGCAAAAAATAAAACACTGATATAACGTACCATGTAGCTTGATGATTTATACTAAGCTAAAGGTAGGAAAATTATGCCAATATAAGCTAGCCTGAATTATTCATCAGCATATCAATTTAGGTCTTTATAGAATACACTAACAAAAAAGAAGGGAAAAATTAAAACTTATAAGCCACCCCAATCTTGCCGGTCACAAAACTGGCCCTGCTGATATTGGCCCCCATCTGTATCTGCAAACCAGCACCCACACTGGCAGCCAGTTTCTTATTTATAGTGTACATAACCCCGCCGGAAGGATGGATAAACATACGGGTACCAGCATTGAAGTCAGAAGGGTTAAGCAGCATGCCACCGGCACCTGAAAGGTATGGTATCAGCGCGGCAAAGCGCAGGCGGACCCTCATATCAAGGTAAAGGGGAATAAGCAGGCCGTCATTATAGAAAAGGAGACCCGTGCCGGCACCGAAAAGAAAAATCTCATTGGCCTGGTAACCATGCAATGAGGTAAAACCGAAATAACCTTTTGAATATGGTGTTGTGTGTCCGCCCAGGCCGTAACCGGTAGCAAACTCGTTAATGGTTATGTAACCCGACCCACCGTCGAGCGAGGGTTTGGGACTGTTAGGTTTTACCAGCTGTCCGGACACAGACATGCTGATAAATGCTATCAGCGCAAAGAGTACCGCCTTTTTCATGATACTGCTATTAAAAATAAAGCACCAATGTAATAAAAATATTATTAATACCTGCTCATTAACTCACTGTCAAACGCATGAAACTTTCGATCGAACACAATAACTCACTGTCAAACACATTAGCAAACAAAAGATCACCCAAAATCATCCTCATTCCATATAAGCTTCTTACCAAATCCCAGCCTGTTATCCGTCAGCTTGGCATGACTCACCCTCACCACCCATATATTCGTTTTCATCAGCATGGCCACAGGAAAACGCTTAAGGTATGCTTTTTTAGCTTTTTTAAGAAAAGCCTCATCCGGCTTTGACGCCCTGCCTTCAAACTGCAGTCCCCTTATCTTACCTATTACATCCGTCTCCAGCACCACCGAGCCGGCAACAAGGGGATTGGCAGCAAACTCCTTACCGTGCCTTGTATCATCATCGGTGGTGAAAACAAAGCAGTTCTCATCCTCCATATAGACATAAAAACAGTTGGCCGTCCATGGCCTGTTATCCATGCAGCTGGCTATTGTAAGAACATGATGTTCCCTGATAAATTTTACTATCCTCTCATCCATCATTCCACTGATCAGTGACCCACAAAAATAATTAATAAATGCTATGTTCAAATTTTTCCTGCCCTTAAGCCTTATAAAGATCTTATCAGCTCCCACCTACAAAGTCAGGGTTATTATCAAAACCTAATCCCAAAATATTATAATATTTTTGAATCATAATCCATATATATTACTTTTTCATTTCATAAACTCAAACAT
>JAWLFR010000021.1:0-26021 GCA_041685495.1 Bacteroidales bacterium | reverse complement strand
CTGATTTGACCCGTTCATCCAACGATGGTATAGTTTGGTGTATGATAAGAGGCTGTTTATAAAATATGCGTCACTGATCCGGTTTCCATTGAATTATCCCTGCAACAAATTTAAGTTCATTCGCTACTTAGACTCCCGGCCTGCTTTTATCTACGCTCAATGCTTCTGGTAGTGGTGGGAACAGTCCATCAGTCTTTCAAAAGTTCATTCCATTTACGTGCTGCCGTCTCAATGAAGATTCTGAAGAGCCTGCGAAAGACTCTTTTGCCGAAAAGGCGTTCGGGATGGAATTGCACACCAAGAAAAAAAGAATGCCCTGGCTTTTCAATAGCCTGGACTACCCCGTTTGGTTCACGTGCGGTAACAATAAGATCCTCTCCTACTTTGTCTATTGACTGTTTATGAATGGAATTAACCATTAACTCTTTCTTACGGCTAATCTTATACAGCAGGGTATCTTCGTATATAATTATTTTTTTCCTGAAAAAGAGGTAGCTCAGGTATGTGTCGGGATAATTGGCTCCTTCGTAAACCTTTGTCATGTCAAGGTGCAAGGTACCCCCGTTAACGACATTCATCAGCTGGGCGCCCCGTTGCCATCTCAGAGAAAATCAATCCGGGTACTCCCATTCCACCTGGGAGACTCCATTAGTTTCATGACTTCTGCGACGAGCCCCGCCATCATTCTCGCACGGACTTTTCGGCCTTTTATTACCGTTCCCCGAAGCAGGGGGGCTGTCGGTTTTAATTATTACCGACCAGTGGCCCATTGATCCCGGATTCTTTGTACTGACAGTTACCGAGAGATTACCTGTAAACAAATAATACCGTCCGGATCTGACACTGTAAGGCCTGCCATTTACGGTGGCCGTACCCCCGCCGGCTGTTGGCATTATGTACAGACTGCTGGCAGAACCCGAATAGCTGAAATCACTGTTCTTAAGATTATCCCTGTTATAGCTTCTGTCCGGTGTTATAAGACAGAACTGCCATTCAGCATTACCGGGATTAATCCTGATAACCGTGGCTCTTTCCTGCTGCTGCTGCTCCTGCTGCTGCTGCTCCTGCTGCTGCTGCTCCTGCTGCTGCTGCTCCTGCTGCTGCTCTTCCTGCTGCTCTTCCTGCTGCTGCTCTTCCTGCTGCTCTTCCTGCTGCTCTTCCTGCTGCTGCTCTTCCTGCTGCTGCTCTTCCTGCTGCTGCTCTTCCACAGGTTTAGTGTATGTTATGCTTGTCTTTTCTGTAACCCTGCCGGCACTGTTTTTACCACCTACCTCTATTGTATTAACACCTTCCCTGAGAGCTATATTAAGATTAACCACGCCATCCCGGGAAAATGAGAAATTGCTGTTCTTGACCCTGTTTACAATAACATCCACATCATTCCACGATGCAAGATTGCTTGTCTGAACCCTTAAGGGAAATACATTATTATCTACCGTTACCGGGTTTACAGGATTAATAAAGCTAAGCACAGGAGGATTGACCTTCTCCTCTTGTGTTACAGTAAGTTGTTCACTTCTTCTTTCCCGGCTTATTACCCTGGTTTGATTTTCGTTTCTTACATCACTTATGCCTGTAATCCTGCTGGTCCTGGTGTTTTCGTCTACCCTCACAGGCTTCGTTACATTCACCGGCACTGTTCTTCCCTGGTCTTTTACTTTCTTTACCGGCCCGGCAAATATAAATATCAGGGAATCGGTGGCTGAACCTGAGTCGTTAATGCCTGTTATGGTAAGCAGGCTTGTGTCTGCGGCCATATATACTGATAGCTTAACCCTTCCGGATTGTGGATCGAATTCAAAAGCAGGATAGTCATCATCATACATTACCTCAATATTATCCATGGTTTCAACCCTGCTGATCCTGGCTGTAACATCAATATTCCTGTCTGAAGTCCTGTGTATGTTCCGGTAAGGTATTGTAATATCTACCCCGGGAACTTCTGGTGTATCCGGAATAATCTTTGCTGCTCTGTTTTCTGTCGTCCTTCGTTCTGTTTCCCGGACTGTACTTATGTACTGAGTATTTCTTTGCACTGTGCTTACGGGTGATCTGCCACCCAGTATCCATCTGAAGCCAAGCGATGTGTAGTGGAGCATATCAGTAGAGGAACCCTCCATAACCCTGTTGTCCATATCTATTCCAAAAGTCGCGTTATGCTCTGTAAGCGAGAAATTTATCTTATGGACAATTCCCATGGAAAAGCTTCTTGAGAACCGGTACCCTATGAAGATTCCTGCTGTGGGCAATATAGCGGTCTTATTTACCAGTGCTGTCTCATAATCATTATCTGATAAAGCCAGCAGGTCGGCCTTAAGCTCCGACCGGGACTGTCCGGGGTTGATGACTGAATAGTCATAAATGTTTCCGGAACTGTCGTACAGGTCCGTATGCGTTATTCCATGAGTTATACCTGCCCCGGCAAAGCCGGTCAGGACTATGCCTGTTCGTTCCATTAGCCTGTTAAGGGTGAGGCCTGCCTCGAGATCATAGTTAAAATGCCGCAGTCTTATATTGCTGTATGTATCATCTGTATTTATCCTGTGGTCGTGGGCCCTGTTCTCACCGGCCAGGAACCTGAATTTCCAGTCTGCCGCAAGCAGGGCATCATCTTTCTTATAGAGGTAGCTTCCCAGGTGGAAGTCGAATCCGGTGCCTGTTGAGTTTTTAATATCGGATGTCTGGTAGGACCCTCCCAGTCCAAAACCAATGCTTATGCCGCCTTTTGTACTATAATTCATCTCCTGTGCAAGGGAAGGCATGGAGAAAGATACAAGAAGAAAGAGAATAATTGAGTGAGAACAGAATGCTTTCATCACCGGGGGAGTTTATTTTTATGATCCAGAAAGCCTAAAGATACATATATTTTTTCGTTGAGATATTAGTATGGACCGACCCGGGGTGACATGGGATGAGTAAAATTGCTTATTCATTATGCTCCACCCAGATAAGATCAGAAATGTCGTAGCCGATGTCTTCCGCTATCTCAAGATACTCCTGTTTAACATCTTCGGGAATTGTTGTTGTACGTGCCAGTATCCACATATACTTGAGGTTCTTGCCGGCCACAAGGGCGTACCGGTAATCGCTGTCGAGGGCAATAACATTATAAGGCGCATAGAAAGGCCCGAAGAATGAGACCTTCAGCTTAGCTATATCTTTGTCGCCCCGGAACTTAGCTTTGCCTGTGGCCTCTTTCCATTCATCCGTTACATAATTATATCCCCTGTTAACAACCCTGATGCTGCCATCATCGTTTGGTGAATATTCCGCAGTGGTGTTATTGAGGTTGCGTTCAAAGCGGAAATCGAAGCGTGCTATCTCGTACCACTTGCCTGTGTACTTTTCTATATCGAAAGGAGAGACGGCTGTTGCCCCTTTCGGGATGGTAGCGCATGAATTGATCATCAGTGTAATGGTTAAAAGAGTTAGTAAATTACGAATTGTCATTTTGGTTTTCATATGGCTTGTCATTTATATTAATATTATTCGCTTTCCTGCTTTTTAAGGACTTCGGTCCTCAATATTTCATTAAACCGGTCCGGATTCTCGAAAACCGGGCTGTGTGCTGCATTCTCAAAAGTATAGAAGTTTTTTTCAGGTGCCTTAAGTTGTTCAAAAAACTCTTTTGCCACGAGATAGGGTGTCTGGTAGTCATGTATGCCCTGAAAGATATAAACCGGCACTTCCATGCTGTCTATGCTGTTGAAAAGGTTGGTATTTATCACATCAGACCAGAGTTTATCAAGTGAATACATATTCCCTCTGCCATAATTAATCTTATCGCCAAGTGTGTATTCTTTTGTTCTTAATACAATTTTAACCGCCGGCCACATGCTGGTCATATCACGGGTTGTCCCTCCCCCGTATTTATTTACGAATCTGCGTTCCGGCATGAGAAAGCTCTTCCACTCAGCGGAAGTGGCCAGCGAGTCCGGGAATATCAAACCATTGATTTTTCCGAGGGCCTTATCATCCTGACTTTTTTCAGCCTGTTCCCTTATCCATTCAAATGACAGTTTCTCTGCCCTGTACTGATGGGCAACCTGCCCGATACCTATGAAGGCATGGTATAATTCCGGGTAACGGTATGCAGTTTTTATTCCAAGCAGGGAACCCCATGAATGTCCTGCCAGGTATATCTTATCCCTGTTGAAACGCCTGCATAGCATTTCGCTTAGCTCCCTTGTATCAGAAACCATTTGCTCCATAGTCATGCTTTCGCCGGGGATGTTCTTTGAAAATGATTTGCCTGAGCCACGCTGTTCCCAGTAAACCATAAGGAAATCATTCCCGATAGAGGGGTTCATTTCCTTCATGAATGAAAACTCGGGACTGCCGGGTCCGCCATGCAGAAAAAGCATAACCGGTTTGGCAGTGTCTGCCCCGCGGATGATTAAGTACTGATCGATATTGCCAATATTAACTTTTTCAATCCCTGACATGCCTGCAGTAAGTATTCTTCCCTCTGCATCTCTCGTGGCTTCTGTTTTACCGGGACTCTTTATCCATAATACAATAATAATTCCAAGGACGATCAAAAGGAGTCCGCCCGCTATATATAATAAGATTTTCAAAATCTTTTTCATTGTTGGTTAATTGTGGTTTACATGGCTAATATAGACATTATTAAATTTTCTTAACTTAGCGTTCAAAATTAAAAACCCAAAAAACCATGAAAACACGTGTTATAAGTTTACTGGTCATATTGCTTGTTTTAGTAATGGCCGCCTGTAAACAAAAAGTGAATCAATACGATGAAGAGATGAAAGCGAAACTTGCACAATTTGAAGAGGTTACCCTCAATACTGATCTGAGCTGGCTCAGTGACAGTGAAAGGGAGATAACAGGCATTCTGATAGATGTAGCGGAAATAATGGACGAAATATTCTGGATGCAGGCCTATGGTGATAAGGAGGAGCTTCTTAACAGCATAGAAGGTAAGTATGCCAGGGAATATGTAAAGATACATTATGGTCCCTGGGACAGGCTCAACGATAATCAGCCTTTTATAGCAGGCGTGGGACCCAAACCCCTGGGAGCGCAGTTTTACCCTGAGGATATGACTGTTCAGGAGTTTGAGGAATGGGACAATCCGGATAAAACAAGCCTGTACACCCTGGTACGGCGCAATGCTGAAGGCGAGCTGATAACCGTACCCTATTCCGAGGCTTATAAGGAGAAGCATGAAGAGGCAGCGGCCCTGATGCGTAAGGCAGCCGGCCTGGCCGTGGATGAAGGCCTGAAGACCTACCTTAGTGCCCGTGCTGAGGCTCTGCTGACCGATGAGTACCAGACCAGCGATTTTGCATGGATGGAGATGAAGGATTCAAATATAGATTTTGTTGTTGGTCCTATCGAGAATTACGAGGACAGGCTCTTTGGTTATAAGGCTGCGCATGAGGCCTTTGTGCTGGTGAAAGACCTTGAATGGAGCGCCCGCCTTGCCAAGTATAATGCTATGCTGCCGGATCTGCAGAGAGGACTGCCCGTGGCAGATGAGTATAAGGCTGAGATGCCGGGAACCGATGCCGATATGAATGTTTATTATGCACTGTATTACGGGGGCGACTGCAATGCAGGAGGCAAGACCATAGCCATTAACCTGCCGAATGATCCGGAGATACACCTTGCCGTCGGCAGCCGTAAGCTGCAGTTGAAAAATGCGATGAGAGCCAAGTTTGATAAGATACTTGTTCCCATTACCGGTATTCTTATAGATGGGAGCCAGCGCAAGCATATCACCTTTGACGCTTTCTTTGAGAATACCACTTTTCATGAAGTGGCACATGGTATGGGTGTTAAGAACACAATAAACGATAAGGGACCGGTAAGGGAGGCGCTGCGCGACCAGTATTCGGCCCTGGAGGAAGCCAAAGCCGATATCATGGGCCTTTACCTTGTTACAAGGCTGTACGAGATGGGTGAGATAAGCAGTGGCGAGGTGATGGATAATTATGTCACCTTCTTTGCGGGTATCTTCCGCTCAAGCCGCTTTGGTGCCGCAAGCGCCCATGGCAAGGCTAATATGCTTAATATGAAATATTTTGCTGACAGGGATGCTTTTGTTTACCAGGATAACGGAACCTATAAGGTTAATTTTGCGGAGATGAAAGAAGCGGTTCTCTCACTTGTGGAAAAGATACTGACAATACAGGGCGATGGTGATTACGAGGCTGCAAAGGAATGGATTGAGGCCGACGGTGTTATGAGCGATCAGCTGCATGATGATCTGGAAAGGGTTAATGATGCAGGTATACCTGTTGACATAGTATTTAAGCAGGGCAGGGAAGTGCTCGGGCTGGAATAAGCCGGGAGATGATAATACAGTACAGGGAAATCCCGGGTTAAAGATCCGGGATTTCTTTTGTGACGGGACTTTATTGTCTGATAGCAAGCCTCTGCCCGGGATCGGAGATCAGGAAATACGGGTGATCTCTGTGCCTGAGATGTGGGATCAGGAATCCAGTGATCCCTGTGCCTGAGATGTGGGATCAGGAATCCATTAATCCCTGTGGCCGGGCTTAACGCTGGATATTTATCATTACCGGGTATTTAAGCTGACTGATTTCCTCCAGGCATTCGATCCATGAATCTATTGCCTCAGGGCTGCCGGCATGATCCATGCTGTCTGTCATTGACTTTTTCATGTCTTCCATCATGGCCGTAGCCTCCTGCACCTTGCCTGCCATAATCAGCTTTTGTGCCTCTGCCATTATCTCATCATTATTAACGGCTTCAGTACCACCTGCTCCCAGCTTTTTGTTATATTTCTTATACACATTTTCATCCTCCCCCTGCAGATAATAATAATCTTTCAGGTGTATGTATTTTTTTTCAATCTCATCATACCTGCTCTCATCCAGTATATTCATCTGAATCAGGCCCTTTAATTTTGAGAAAACATCTTTAACAGCCTTGCTGTTCCCTTTCCTGTCGTTTATCTTCACAGCCCTGGGCTCATAGATTGTTTCTTCCCAGAAGAAGGTGGCATATTTTTGGGATTCGTCCTGTTTGTTTTCATAGTCAGGGGCGCCATATACACCAACATAAAATTCCTTTACTTTTTCATAAGAATCCCTTGTAAGGTATACCTGGTTACTGCCGGGCATTTTCTTTACGGCACCCGGATAATCAACAGGCTCCTGGCAAAAAACATGTGCCGGACCGGCAATAATAAAAACGGCTAATAGCAATAGTGACTTCTTCATAGTTGGTTTTTTTAGTTTGTATAATGCTAAGGTATGTAAGATACTAAAAATTCGGGATTCTTCTGAAGTTGTGCAACTTTTTTTCTGTAAAATCATAAAGCCACGGTTATTTCTTTTTCTTTATGGAGATGGAAAACAAGCAATCCTCACACTTCATATTGTTTTTTGAAAACAGAGGTGATAGTGATATATTTACATATCACTAATCAAAAAAACCATAGCCTTATGAGAACAATAACAAGAATATACATACCAGCCTTCTTTATCCTGTTTGCACTGTCATGCGGGCAGGCAGATAAGCCTGTTACACCTGAAGAGGTGGGTATATCCGGCGACAGCCTTGAGTATGCTGCGCAAACAATGCAGGAGTATATTAATGAGGGTTTATATGCAGGTATAGCCGTAAGGACAATAAAGGACGGTGTGACTGTGCAGGATGAGAGATTCGGCTATGCCGATGTGGAGGAAGGAATAAGCCTGGGGGAGGATGCAATATACAGGATATTTTCCATGTCCAAGCCAATAACCACTGTTGCACTGATGACCCTTTATGATGACGGGCTCTTCAGTCTGGATGACGGGGTGGCCGATTATATACCTGCTTTCAGGGAGACCAGGGTCTATACACCCAGGGATGACGGCTTTGTGCTTGAGCCCCAGGAAAATGCTATGACCATAAGACATCTGCTGACACATACTTCGGGTCTGACATACGGGTGGCAGCCCGGCTCATATGTTGATTCGCTGTACAGTGCAAGGGGTGTGAATGAATGGGATGCCCCTCTTGAAGAGAAAATCAAATTGCTGGCTGCCATCCCTCTTAAATTTCAACCCGGTACAAGATGGGAATATGGTCTCTCCATTGATGTTGCCGGTTACCTGGTTGAGGTGCTTTCCGGCATGCCTTTCGATGAGTACCTTGCTCTGGAAGTATGTGAACCACTGGAGATGGATGATACAGGCTTTTTTGTTCCCGGGGAAAAGCATCCACGTCTTACAACCTTGTACACCAGGGATGAGCAGGGCCGGGTGACAAGCCTCAGTGGATCGGCCGGACTGTCAGAAGACGATGAGGCTGATTTCAATGATATATTTAAGAAGCCGGCAGTCTTATTATCCGGTGGCGGCGGTATGGTATCCACGGTTGATGATTATGAAAAATTCTGCCGAATGATGCTCAACGGAGGAGAGTTTAATGGTACCAGGATACTGAAGGAAGAAACGGTGGACCTGATAATGTCAGACCAGCTGCCGGAGGCTGTTAAATATAAAAGGACTCACGGCTATGGACTGGGCGGGCAGGTAGAGTATGAGACTGGAGCCTACTCATGGAGTGGCGCCGCCTCCACCAGCTTTGAGATTATTCCGGCTCAAAAACTTATAATGCTGACATTTACCCAGTTAATGCCGAATGATCATTCATATGCTGCTAAATATATGAATATAGTAAAGAACGGGATACAGGAAGATTAGCGGATGAATATACCTGTTATCCTTGTAATAAATTCATGGTGGATACTGCCCTCTATGACGAAGAATACAAAAAGGATATAGACGGCCAGAAGGAAGAGACCTGCTTTCCAGTCCAGGTTTTTGACACTCAGAAAAACAGCTATTACCACTATATTGATAAGCAGCAGTATCATCCATATGCTTGCACTCCACATTCTTACCATCGCGGACATCTCCAGGGGGCCATGGATAAGGGTATATAATAATAAGGGCAGGCCCAGGGCAAAAGATATATCAAAAATATTGCTGCCCAGGGCATTGGATATGGAGTCGTCATAATTACCCTTCTTGGAATCACGTATGCTTATCATGGTATCAGGTATGCTGGATGCGGCGGCCGACAGCAGCACTGAAGCGAAGATAAGCGGGAAATTCAGGCCTTTCAGTTTCTGTCCAAACAGTGTATAATCTGATTTGCCAAGCAGGCTGGTGCCTTCTACCAGCAGCCAGGTGCCCAGTGACATGATGATAACACTCAGCAGCAGCAGTATCCATGCCAGTGTGGGTCTTATCTGCCTTCCACCTATTATCCATGACTGGATGTCGAGCCTGAAAATAGCTGCAAGCCTGTCCTGGTGCTGTATTTCAGGTTGCCTGTATTCAGAAACCACAGGGTTCTTCTTCATGGATGATCTCAGGAACAGGATATAAAAGAGGTAAAAGCCAAGGAGCAGAAACCCGTCAAGCGGACCAAGCATCTGTTTCCTTATAATCAATAGCATCAGGATATTGGCTGCCAGGAGGAATAAGCCATCTCTTTTCATCAGGGCATTATCGACGGGTATACGTACATACTTGCCGGAGAATTTAAAATAGAAGAGTATGGCCACAGGTATAATGACCAGGTTGAAGACGGCGCTTCCAGCAGTAATACCTATTCCTCCGGAGAAGCTGTCAGCAAACTGACCATCATTGGAGATATAGAAAAGGAAAAACATGGTAGCCAGAAACTCGGGCATGCTGCTGGCAATGGCATTGATGGTGGCACCCTTTATTCCCTTGCTCATATTCCTGCCAAGGTAGTCGGCGGCTGTCTCGAAGCCGTTGGTGCTCCTCCATATTATATAACTGCTAAGTGCAATTATCAGCAGGGGTATCAGTATGCCAAATATCTGTGCCAAACAGTTAAAATTTAATTTGCCGCAAGTTACTTAATTATGGTAATATTAAGGAATCAATATCAGGGTAAAGAGGAAAATTCCCTATTATAAACATGGACTAGCTGATCATCAATAAAGTTATTCTCGAAGTCATTTAATAATTTCCTGAAAATACCCGGCAGGCGCCTGTCTGTAAGTATTAATATAAAACCGTGGTAATCAGTCCCGAACCAGACAGGTAGCAAATACGTGTACATCCTTCCTGGCTGTTTGCTTTTGTTGTCATATAATTTTACATCATGGCATGTCATTGCATATTTTTCGATATCATCAATATCTGTGGTCTCTATGCCACCGGGATTATGAGCGGGCCTGTTTTTTAATTTAATAATGCAGTGACGAACAGAGAAAAAGCTATACTGAAAAAAATTAAGGATAAAATGGCATAGTTCCTTTTCAAACTTTTCAAGATCATCTATTTTGCCGGAGGCTATACTGTTCTTAATATCATCAAACTCATACTGTAACCTGAACTGTATGCTCCATATTACATACAGGAAAGAGCCCAGGACAGCAAAAAATATTACAGCAATGATGGCAATAAGCATGATCAGCAGGGGCGGAACAGACAGGTTGGCTGACAGGTAAACCAGGGCAAGGGTGAGTGTTCCTGTCAGTATTATATAGGCAGGGATCAAAACTGCCATCTGTATGTTTTCAACAGTGCTGGTGTATTGATTATCTAAGCTCTTAATATTCCGGGAAGCCATATCAGGATAAATATTTCACAGGTTAATTTTTATTTTACTGTAAAATAAATATTTATTTTTCATTATAAAACCGCTTTACTCCACATTATTTTTCCCTTTCCGGTGTTGGTCCCGGTCAGCCCCTGGAGATCCTGCTTTATTTTTTATTTTTTTTCCCGGAGAACAGGTTCAGCAGCCAGCTGTTATCTATTGTTTCCGCTGCTTTCCCGGCCTGTACCAGACCGGTATCTATCCTGTTAAATATGGTATCAAGTTCCTGGCTCAGGCTTGAATCGTAAAGCATGGTATTTGCAATCCCATCTCCTTCATTTAACTGTATTGATGCCTGCAGCAGGTTGTCGGATATCTTCCTGCTGGTCAGTGCTATACTGTCTATTTTAAATAGTAATGAGTCTATTCCGGCTGAAATATTATTTTCATTCAGCAGCAGTGCCATATCACCGTCTCCCCGGTTTATTTTACCGGTGATCTGTTCTATCTCACCGCTTATATTTACCAGCCTGCTGCTTACTGTTTCCAGGTTTGATGATATTCTGTCTTCGTTCAGCAGTTTAGCCAGGTCGCCACTGCCATTATTTACTTTATAGGCAACCTCATTCAGGTTCTTCATTACAGCCTGGCTTGCCAGCATCACTTCCTGGAACTGGTCCAATATCTCATTCATAGTAAGCGTTTCCCTGGTATTAAGGATATCTCCATCCTCAATAACCGCCCCGCCGCCTATGCCCGGGTGTATTGTTACCAGGTTACTGCCCATAAGGCCTTCAGTGATAATCTCTACCTCTGCATCCTTATCTATATATTTACCTACATCCTCCCTTATAGTCATATCCACTCTAACCAGTGAATCATTTATAATTCTTATGCCGTTTACCGTACCTATATTGATACCTGAAAACTGAACGTAGCTGCCTCTCTGAAGGCCTTTTACGCTTGAGAAATCAGCGCTTATGCTGATCACTGATTCAAAGAGGTTCTGTTTCTTACCCATAATATAAATGGAAACCACAAAGAAGAGTAATCCGGCAAGAACGAGTATTCCTGTTCGTAGGCGATATTTGGTATTGGTATTCATATGCTCAAAAATTAGTTATTCAGTTAAAATATTCAGCAACATCCCTGTCGCTGCTTTGTGTCATTTCATCGTATGTACCTTCTGCGTAAAAAATCCCATTCTTCAGTAGTTTAATATCATTAGCTGTCATCTTTGCACATTTCAGATCATGAGTGATAATGATTGATGATGTATTATATTTTTCCTGCACGCTGATCATCAGTTTAATTATTTCATTGGACGTTACTGGATCAAGTCCTGTTGTGGGCTCATCGTAAAGTATGATCCTGGGGCGCAGGACCAGTGTTCTTGCCAGTCCGAGTCTTTTCTGCATGCCGCCTGACAGTTCGGATGGCATTTTATTTTTTGCCTCCAGCAGCCCTACATTTTCCAGTACCTCATCAATTATAAGGTTTTTCTTCTTATCAGTTTCCTTCAGAAAGCGGCTTCTCAGCAAGGGAAATTCGAGGTTTTCCCTTACATTCATTGAATCATAAAGTGCGCCGCCCTGGAAGAGGAACCCTATTTTTTTCCTGACATTGTCAAGCTGCCTGTAAGTGAGTGTTGAAATATCAGTGTTAAATATCTCTATAGTTCCGCTGTCATGTTTTAAAAGTCCCACTATGCATTTTATAAGAACTGATTTACCAATGCCTGACTTTCCCATGACAACTATATTTTCACCTTCCCTGAGGCTGAGGCTGATGTCTTTCAGTACTTCATTATGCCCGAAGGCCTTATATAAATTTCTGATTTTTATAACTTCTTCCATGAGCTTCCTTTAACTGGTTCATTTCCGGTTCACAATAATATTCTATCCGTAAAACAATTCTGTTATCTGTACCACTATCAGGTCAATTACAAATATGGCCAGGGATGCATAAACAACAGCTTCATTTGCTGCTGATCCCACCGCTTCCGTTCCTCTCTTTGAATAATAACCTTTATAACTGCTTATCATGCCTATTACGAATCCAAAGATGACAGTCTTGATGGTTGCAGGCATCAGGTCTCTGAAGGACAGGGGTGCATAGGCCTGTGTTAAAAACAGCTTCAGACTTATATCGGTATTCATATTGACTGCAATATACGATCCGAAAATAGCCAGGGCGTCTGCCATAAATACAAGTATGGGAACCATCAGGGTGGTTGCAATAACGCGTGTCATAACCACATAGCTCATTGGGTTTGTTCCAGATACTTCCATGGCATCAAGCTGTTCGGTAACTCTCATGGAACTGATTTCTGCTCCATACCCTGATCCTATTTTACCCGCGCACAGCAGGGCTGCTATTACCGGCCCTATCTCCCGGATGATCGAAACAGAGATCATTCCGGGTAATATAGATTCCGATCCTATCTCAACAAGTACCGGCCTGACCTGCAGTGTGAGCACCAGGCCCATAATAAAACCTGTTACGGCAATCAGGGGCAGGGTTTTATTGCCTGCATAATAGGCCTGCTTTATCATCTCCTTATGCTCATAGGGCCTGTGAAAGAGTTGCCTGAGTACCTGTACGGTAAAAACTGATATACCGCCTATTTCAGTAAACAGTTCTTTTACCGGGTTATTACTATTATTTATTTCCTTAGTCATGCTTTATTAATTTTTCTTGCGCAAATTATGTGCAAGTTATGATCCCAATGGTATATTAGATGACCTTGTGGCCTTCCGGTCCTTTCCTGCGCCTGTAATAATCAGACTGTTAGGTGCAGGAGGCTGTCCTGGTCACCTTGCAGAACATCCTTAATGGTTTTTTATAAGCAGTTCATTTCTTTCTCATAATGTGTAAAAAATTCCTCAAAATGCCCCTGGGGGCTGGCAGACCCGCAGGTGCCTGAACATTAAGGCTGCTATTTAAAAGGGATAGCCTATTGCAATGTTCAGTACAATATTATTTTTCCTCCACTGCGCATCACCGGGATTTATCTCATTCAGCACCCAGCGTTCTGATTCAGGAAGCCAGGGTTTCCTGACAGGTATCCCCAGGTCGGCTCTCAGTATAAGTACTGAGGCATCAAATCTTAATCCGAAGCCTGTTCCCACGGCCAGTTCCTTAAATGTGTCATTCCATTTGAAAGAGCCCCCCGGCTTATCCGGATCAGGCTCTGTAAGCCAGACATTACCTGCATCAAGGAAGAGTGCTCCTTTCAGCATGCCTGATATGCCGAAGCGGTATTCCAGGTTAGCTTCAAGCTTGATTTCACCTACCTGTTCAAAGTAAGAATTGAAAAGAGTATCGGGAGGAGAATATGAACCGGGTCCAACTGTATGGGAAAAGAAAGCACGGACATCACTGGCCCCTCCAATATAAAACTGCTTTGTATAAGGCAGAATATCTGAATTGCCGTAGGCCTTTCCTGTTCCGAGTATCAGGCGTCCGGCCAGCTTGCTCCCTTCTCCCAGCGGAAGGTAATAGCGCAGGTCTGTATGCAGCCTGGCAAATTGCGAGTATTTAACACCCATAACCCTGGCCGGGTCTGATGCTTCCGGAAACTCTCCCTGCGAAAGCCGGCTGGCCAGGCTCAGCACGCCGCCTGCTGATTCCGCATTTATAAAAAAACTCAGGCCCCTGTTAGCTTCCTGCCTGGCCTGACTGTTATATGTATAGGTATAGTTAAGGCTTAATATTAGTTGCTCGTTGAAACTCTGACGTATAAAACTGTTATTCTCCATGACCTCTTCAAATTCATCTGTCCGCTTTGACAGGTTGAGAAGACTCAGGTTGATGATTTTCAGATCATGGTTTTTGCGGGCTGTTTCATTCCAGTTATAACTATACAGCAGGTTAAGGGTGTTCATCCTGAAGTATTTTGTTCTGAAGTGGTATGTATAGGCAGCTTTTATATTGGTTTTCGGGGTATACTTTTTTGAGAGGTATTTATGAAGGTCAATAAAAGGAAAGATGAACCTGGGCATGGCCAGGTTAGCATCTATCCCCAGCTCAATTACATTACCGCCATCCTGTTTACCGTACTGGGTTTCAAAAGATGAGTTAAGGTTTGTTGACAGGCGCTCAGCCCCTCCAAAGGTGTTCCGGTTTATAAACCCCAGTGATAATTCGGGCCCGACATAATTATTTGACTTGGTTGTGGCCCTGACTATTGCCTGCAGGGATTTGGGGACAGAACGGGTAAGATTGATCCTTATATCAAGTAAGTTCTGATCTGATTCAGCCTGCTTAAAAGATATATTCGTGAACTTGAAAATACCCAGCCCGGAAAACTTATTTATTGTATTGATATAGTCATTATAGCTGTAAAACCTGTCTTTTTCAAACATGACTGAACCCTTAATAAGGCGGGGCTTTAGTTCAGACCTGTTATAGAGGATTAAGATATCCCCGGACCGGGTGGTATCTGCCTGTTCATCTGTATCTTCAAGTGAATGGTCTGTATCAACGGTAATATTATTAATACGGTGACGCTTTTTTGCATTTTCCGGGATATTGTTTTTTGGTTTCAGTTCGGCTCTAATGGTACTGGCTGAACTGTTGGTGTCAGCTTCAATAACAAGGTGGGAGGGATCAAAAAAGTAGAATCCTTGATTCCTGAGGTAGCGGCTGACATCAGATCTTTCTTCCTTTATTTTCTCAAGATCATAAGGCTGACCGCTCTTTAAGCCGGATATCTTTTCCGCCTCTTTCATGAACTTTGATAATGTGTCATCTGCAGCTGAATAAAAGACCGTATCAAAATGGTACCTCTCATTCATTATAACCGTATAATCAGCCTTTACTTTTTTGTCTTTTAGGGTGGTAACAGATGAGGCTGAGGCATTAAAATAACCCCTGTTGAACAGGTGTTGCTCAATATTTATCTCTGATCGGCTACTGTAAATATCTTCATAAATAACGGGGGGCTGCCCCAGCTTTTCCTGCATCCAGTTTCTGAGGCCCTTTTCAGGTATATCTTCTCCTATAAAGTTATAGATCCATAGTTTTAACGGTATACCCAGGAACCTGTCATTGGGAGCGGGATGAATCTCGTTTTTGATCTCCTTCTTAATACCCGGCAGGCCTATTCCGCTGCGGTCAGCGATATCAAGCCTGTGTCCCTTGTACAGCCGCTCATTATCACTGAGGGTTGAGGTGGTGGAGCAGGCTGTCAGGAAGATTACAGCCAGGGCTATGGTAAAGCGGGTTGCCAGTCTTTTTCCATTCTGACAGCTGTCTGGTATGATATGTTTTATACTCCTTATATTCAAATCTTCCTGCTCTATTATCTGTTGTTATTCTTTTTTATTCTGTTTTAACAAGTTTTTCAGCTTATAGAAATCTTTGTTAAAAATAAATGCTGCTCCTGTCTTATGGACCTCGCCTTCAAAAACATCTTCATATTCAGTCTTCCTGAATGCACGCAGCCTGTATGTGCCTTTTTTGTCGAGTTTATATTCTATACTGACATCACCGGCTATGGTGCTGATATCCTGCTCTGCATTATACTCCCTGCCCTCTACATTAAAATCACCTCCGACCTTAAGGCTTAACTGATCATCAAAAAATTCCCTGGTGATACCTACTGAGACATCTGTCCTGGCAGATGCCGGGTCATCCATTGACTGGTAATATGAGTTAACCGCCAGGTCAAGATCAACAAAATTTATATACCTGTCAGCAAAATTATTCAGCTGGCGACTTAACAGCTTACTCACACTGGTGCGCGCAGTAGCATTCAAGCCATAAGCTGAGGATGATGGCTGGATAGTGGACCTCTCCATGAAGCTATTGAACAGTAAAAGAGAAAATATCTGCTTATTAAGCTGTGCCTCCTCCTGGTTGAGCTGTGATAATTTGGCCCGGATAAGGGGATCAACTTCAGGCTGTTGTGATTCCAGCTCAAAATTGAGGTCCGGACTCAGTAATGATTCTTTTATGTTTAGATTAACTGAAAAGGGCATAACAGCAGAATATTGATTCACGCTTTCCTGTGTCAGTCCTGATATCTCATTCTGAATTAATGGAAAGGGGGAGGTGCTGACAAGGTAGTTTGCTGTAATATCTGCGGTAGCATTTTCAATATCGCCATTCCATTGAAGGTAACTTCCTTTCTTAATATTGAAGCTTCGACGTATCACTTCCATCAGCACCAGGGTATAGGTGCCTTCTTCGATTACATAACGGCCAATAAGTGAAGGACTCTCATTGCCCTTCATTGAAAAACTCATATTCCCGTCTCCTTTAAAGGATAATTCTTCACCGGCTACCGGATCGATCACTATAAATATTTTCATTTCAGGGTTCAGCTCAATATTGGCAGTCAGGTCAAGGTTGGGCGGACCCTGAACTGTCCTCCCCTGTAAGCTGTCAGTTACATTTACGGATTTTTGATCTGTGGTATCCGGCACACCGGTAAAATAAACCACACCTTCTTCGTCAGACGAAGTGGTATTTATGCCGGGCACTAAAAAATGGAATTCGGAATCCCTGCTAAACACTGCCGTTATATCTATCACCGGCCGGTCTATGGTGCCCGTGAGACTTGCATTTACTCCTGCGCTTACCCTTCCGTAATAAAGATCGTTTTCCTGGTAAGAGGTATTCAGAAACATAAATTCAGGGCTTTCAATCCCCAGCTTAAAGGATGGTTCAGAAAATGAGGAATAATCTACATTACCATTTATTTTAATAGAATTATCATCCCTGTCTTTCAGGGTGAAGTTATCAAATAATACATTATTCTCATTTATCTCAAGCTCCTCGTCTTCTATTAGCAGCCTGGTATTCAGATAATCAGGCAGAGCCCTTACATCTGTCATCAGCAGGGAGCCAGTAAGCAGGGGCTCATTTACCGTGCCCCCCAGATATATGTTGCCTGATATCATGCCCTCTAATTCACTCAGCTGTTCTTTGACAAGGGGTGCCAGACTGGCAAGGTTTATATTTCCTATTTCCAGGTCCATATCGAGTCCGGTGCGGTTTTCCTGCGGTTCAATATTTCCTGAAAATGTTAAACTGTTATCCTTTCCGGTAGTGCTGAGCAGGACATGTATAATTCCCTTTTCATCATTATCAGCCTGCAGGGACAGGGTATTAAAAATTGTGTCATTATAGATAAGCAGATCGCTGAACCGAAGATCAGCATTGTAGCTGAAGGGCTTTTCTGCGGGCTTTAATGTAAGCTTCCCGTTTACAATCCCGGAAATAAGTTCCTGATCCGCTTCAATAATACCTGAAAGGTTATCAAGGGCAAAATCAGACAGGATTAGATTATAGCCCTTGCCGTCATTATTATTAGTGTCTGCGCTTTCAATACTTATTTGCTGATCACCGGAAAAAAGCTCCATATTGTTAAAGCGTATATCCTCTTCCTTCAGCTCAATATAATTATTATCTGCTACATTAAATTTATTACTGTTCAGGATCAATGTGTCCTGCACGAACCACAGGCGATGCCAGTTGCCGGCCTTTGTCATTGCGGCATTGACAAGGTACTTATGCGGACCTTCACCGGCAGGTATACTGAGCCCTGTATATAATGTATCTGACTGTGCCCGTCCCTGTACTGAGGTTTCCCCTGTAGCCAGTGAGCCTGCAGTAAGTTGTTTTATGTTAATGTCATAATTCAGCGAATCGCTGTGTCCTGTATAGATATCTATCTGCAGTGTATCGATTACAGTCTCGTTGATAATAATGCCGGGGACGTCAGCGTGCAGTGAGAAATCATTAGCAGCAGCACTGTATGAGGCCCTGATGTCTGCCGGTAACAGGGTGTCAAGACCCGGCAGTAACAGCTCTTTAAACAGTGATGAGTGAGAGAGCTGTACAGAAAGGTCAAAGCCGGCTGTGCTGTCAATAACTCCTGTACTGTCATCAAAGATATTTATATAACTGTTAATGAATCGTTTCATGGTAAGAGGCAGGGTGCTTAGCTTCATGTTGCCTGTATAATCGAGTGTGAGTGGACCTGATATTACCGACAATCCCGTGCTGTCCTTTGTATTCATAATGATCCCATTCAGCGAATCAAGCTTTCCCTGCTTTTCCTGCATACTGAATACCATGCCTGTCAGTAATACCTCACCGTTGAGATTATCGATAGTATTACCGGACATGTCAAGTTCCAGCTTTCCTTCTGTACGCATATCATTTTCTGCCAGCCTGAGACTGTACAGGTTCGCATTCTCCAGCTTGAGTAAAAAGGTATAGGCGGGAAGGGAGTCTGCGATATTAAGGCTGCCGGAAGCGGTGAACAGCAGACTGCTGTCGCGCGACCCTGCCCGGCCGGTAATAATATCATTATAATACCTGCCGGAAAATGACAGTTCACGATAAGTATAATCCAGTAATTCAAGCCTGGCGATCTCTGATGTGACAGTGATATCAGGATCGGTAAATGAGTCTGCAGACATCCTGCCACTGATTGATGCAGACTGCTCTATTATCCCTATGGTATCTGCGCTCAGCAATCTGCCAAGATCGAAAGATCCTGTTTCAATATGGCTGCTGAAATACCGTTTACCCGGAATGCTGTCTGATGGACCGGATTCACCGCTCAGTATTATATTTCCATAGCATGAACTGATATCCAGGCTGGTGCTGAATGCCTTTAATGAGCCCTCAATATCAGCTGTCATGCCAAACCAGGATGGTAAATCTATATTAGCAGGTAAAAGGCTGTCAGGCATGAATAATAGCAGGTCGGTCTCGGTGGTAGCGAGACTGTCAATCTGGAGTTTCAGGTATGAGTCGGGCAGACTGTCAGGACCTGTAATTGAGCCTGATGCATTAATATATGTATTGTCAATTGCGGCCTGCAGCTTACTGAATTCTATTTGTTCAGTGCTGCCCGTGATTTCACCTGATAAGTTTATCTTTTTTTCAGCAAGGGCATCTGCATTCAGTTTCCCCGGCAGCACAGGCTGGAAATATAATATATCAGTGATACCGATATCTGAGGACAGCAGATTTAAGTTAAGGTGATATTTGCTTATATTACTCTGCGACTGCCCTTGAGAGTCTGTGTTCAGCAGGAGTGAGTACTGCAGATTGCTTTCTGGTGTCAGGAGAGTAAAATTATTTATTTCCACCTGTCCTGTATCAATAATAACAGATGAAGAAATCCTGTCAACCCTGAATCCGGATTTTTCCGAGAATGACAGATATTCAATTTCTGAGCTGATCTTATCACCTGAAAAAACCGTATTATTTATTTCAGCATTAAAACCTGTGACAGCGATATCAGAAAATTCTACGCCATTATTTTGTTTTACAAGGTCGCTGCCACGGTCGAGGTAAGACAGTGACAGCTCTGTAAGCAGTATCTTATCTATAGTTAAGGGAAAAGCATCCTTTTTTTCACTGCTCTCCTCCTCCCGGCTGCCTGCTGAAAATGCACTGATATAAGGCCTCAGGTTAAGTATTCCTTCTGTACTGTCTTTTGTTACCCTTATATCTGCATTCTCAAGGCTTACCAGTATGATGTGTATCTCTCTCCTTAACAGCTTCAGGGGATCAATCTTTGCCGAGATGGCTGAAACACGGAGCAGTATGTCTTTATTTTTGTCCGGGACAGTAATACTCCTGACTGCAAGTCTGTGCGGCAATGCAATTTCAATGCTTTCAATTGAAACGGGCATGCCGGTTTTTTTCTGCAGCTGGTTCTCGGCTATCCCGGCCAGTTTTTTTTGTACAAAAGGAAGGTGGAAAGAGAGACCGGCAAGAATGAGCACTGCAAAAATAATTATAAAAGCCAGCATAATTATTCTGAGCAGCCTTAGTGGTAAATTACGTTTTGACTCTCTCATTTTTATACCCGGCCCGGGTTATAGTTTATAATGTGTCTTCCACCTTTTTTTCAGCTTCTTTTGTCCGTGTCTTAATATCTTTTTCAATCTCACTGATGCGTCCTTTAATGTCATCAACAAAGTCTGACAGGTGATCTTTCAGATCGTCAACCTTATCATGTACATTATCCTTTGCATCTTCTCCGAGCCGGCTTGCATCTTTTTTCAGTTTTTTTCTTGTTTTTGATCCTTTATCAGGAGCAAACAGTATACCGGCTACTGCTCCTGCAGTAGCTCCAACTATAAGTCCCATTATTGCATTTGATGTTGAATTTGCCATTATTCAGAATTTTTTAATTAAACATTATGTTTTCAGATAAATAGTGATGAAAAAACCCTGCCATAAACGCCTTATGCCCGTTTTACGGCGTCTCAGGAAAAAACATGTAGAAATTGTTGCCTGATTTATTACAGAGGTGTGGATGTTTTACACAATGATAAAACAACAAATATTTTTTACCTGTTTTCCACATTTTGAGTATATATTACAACATAATACAGGCTAATATGATTTCGCTGTCCTGGCATCTGGTGAAAATTTAAGTCCTGCAACGAACACCAAATCAAGACCTTAAGGCATGAAAATGCAGGATGTGCATAATATTGGCGTTTTTTGGCAGCATTTTCGATCAACAGACATTGCAGCTTAGTGTTTTTGGCAGCATTTTCGATCACAGAAGAATTATGGATTAATTGCTGCAGGGTTAAAAAATAAGTAGATCACTATGAAAAAAAGAATTAAACGGATCTTTTTGCTGCTGAAAAATTCAGCAAAAAAGTATAAAGAGGATAATCCTGTCAGGCTTGCCGGCACCACTGCTTATTTTGCTGTATTTGCCATGGCTCCGATAATAATCATTCTTGTTTCTGTTTTAGGTATTTTACTTGACCAGGAGAGCATACAGGAGAAGATATTTGTTGAGATACAGAAGCTGATAGGGGAACAGGGCAAGGATTATATTAAGGATCTTGTATCAAATTTTAAGGGAACAAGTAGAAATATTTCAGGCACCGTTATCGGTATTGTAATCTTTCTGTTTACCTCAACGACTTTTTTCACGGTACTGCAACGCTCACTAAACTATATCTGGAGAATACGGGCCAAGCCATCAAGCAGCTTCCTTAAATTTCTGAAAGACAGGCTTATATCGCTCGCATTTATTTTGAGTTTTGGTTTTATTATGCTTATATCCCTGATGGTGGATACGGCACTGACTTTACTCGGGGATTACCTGGCAGAGTTATTACCCTCTGTTACTTTAAACCTGATGGAGGTGATTAATATTATTATCTCCTTCGGAGTTGTAACGCTTATTTTTGCCATGATATTCAAATATTTACCTGATGCTGTGATCAAGTGGAAGGAGACATGGGTGGGAGCACTTATCACAGCTGTCCTCTTCACTGCAGGCAAATGGTTAATTGGTTTTGCAATCGGGTCAACCAATATTGGTGTTATGTATGGGGCAGCCGGGTCTCTTGTGATTATTCTGCTCTGGATCTTTTACTCTTCTATTGTTTTCTTTTTCGGGGCCGAGATAACCCAGCAATATGCTGAAATGTATGAGCATGATATTTTACCCAAAGACCATGCGGTAAGGATAGAAATAAAAGAAGTGAATGAAGAGCAGGACTGATATGGTTTATTCTTATTCTGAATCAAATACGATCACCCCTCTGAGGTGTTTTCCTTCAAGAAGGTTGGCATAGGCTTCGTTTATCTCATCCAGACTGTACACATTTGATATAAGACTGTCAAGGTCCAGTTCCTTATCCTTATACAGCCGCTCATACCTGTTCAGGTCATCCACCGTATTATTAGTACCGTAATAGCACCCCCTGATTGTTTTCTCCTGCCGCGTTACCGAGGCGGCATTGATACTGGTATGTGATTTTACAGGGGGTATGCCAATAAGGGCTATCATTCCTCCCGGTCTTGCACATTCAACAGCCACTTCCTGCGACAGGGTGTCGCCTGCTGCCTCAAAAACATAGTCTATCTTTATCTCTTCACTGAGCTTTTTTATGGCAGGGATATTTTCTTCACTGAAGACAAAAAAATCTGTTGCTCCCATCTCTCTTGCAAACTGCTCCTTGTCCGGGTTTTTGTCTACCGCTATCACCCTTGTGGCATTCCTCATTTTCAGTCCCATCAGCACATTGGCTCCCACACCGCCTATTCCGAATACCAGTGCACTGGCATTTTCCCTTACATCGGCTGTATTGATAACCGAGCCCACACCCGTTGTTACCGCGCAACCCAGTATTGCTCCCACCTCGTAGGGAGTGCTATCCATCAGCGGAACGGCGCAGTCCTCAGGCAGGATAATATGTTCGGCAAAGCATCCGACGGATGACAGCTGGTATATCTTCTCTCCTTTTGCATTGCTGAACCTTGTTGTACCGTCAAACATAACGCCTTCCCAGGTGGGACCTGTATAGGTGCCGCAGATACTGGGCCTGTCATGGGTGCAATCGAAACAGCTGCCGCAGTTGGGTGCCGAATTGAAGACCACCCTGTCGCCTTTTTTGAATTTTGTTATTCCCGGACCTGTCTCCATCACTATTCCCGATCCTTCATGTCCGAGTACAACAGGCATATTAAACAGGGAGTCGCCGGTAACAAAGTTCCAGTCGCTATGGCATATACCTGCAACCATTACCTTTATAAGCAATTCCTTTTCCTTTGGCGGATCAATATTCAGTTCCTCTATCTCAAAGCCCTTATTTATCCCGTATACAACAGCTGCCCTGGTTTTCATATTTTTCCTGTATTAGTAAGTCGTGAATATACACAATCACTACGGCTTTTCAGCTTAATTGTTTATGTCATATGGCATATACCCGTATTATGATAGTGGCCGGAATATCATGGTTTCTGCCGGGGTGCAGCAGCATGGTAAATAATAGTATGAATTCCGGTTACATAGTGTTATTATGGGATGCAACAGCAGTATGTGTAGCTACCGTTCATTTTTCTTTGCTTGGAAGACTCATAATTAATTCTTATATTCATAACAGTGAAATGATTATTAAGGAATTGAAAATCTTTTTTTGAAAATTACCAGATTATGAAAGAATATACGGTTAAAATACTGGGAACAAAGCAACTTACTCATGATGTCAGGCAATTCCGCCTTGAAAAGCCGGAGGGTTATTCATATGAACCCGGACAGGCAACCGGGGTGTCTGTTAATAAAGAAGGGTGGAAGGATGAAGAAAGGCCTTTTACTTTTACCGGACTGCCTGATGATGATCACCTGGAGTTTATTATAAAGATCTACCCATCTCATGAAGGGGTGACCCGGAAAATCGGAGATCTGAAAAAAGGTGATGAATTTATCATCGGGGAACCCTGGGGTGCTATCAATTACGATGGTGAAGGTGTTTTTATAGCAGGAGGGGCGGGGATAACTCCTTTTATAGCTATTCTCAGGCACCTGGAGAAAGAGGGTGAGCTAGAAGGCAATAAGCTTATATTTGCAAATAATACAGGTAAGGATATTATACTTAAGGATGAGTTTTCAGAGATGCTGAAAGAGGATAATTTTATTAATATCCTGGCCGAAGAAGACAGTGATGACTTTTATAATGGTTTTGTTGACAAAGGTTTTCTGAAGGAGCATGTAGATGACTTTGATAAAATGTTTTATGTATGCGGTCCGCCACCTATGATGAAGTCTGTGTTGTCAGATCTCAGCGACCTGGATGTCAGAGATGATCAGATCGTTAAAGAAGACCTGTGATCTGAAGGAGCTGGAAGTGGATGACAGGCAGATCGAAAAGTATAAAAAAGGCAGCAGGTACATTACCCCTGCTGCCTTTATAGTATACTGTGATTTTTATTATTTACTTTTTCCCTGACTTATCGGGGAAGGGTGGGATGGGTGGCAGCTTTACCGGTGATTTTTCCAGTTCCTCCAGTATAACCTCCACAGCTTTATTCAGCTGTGCATCCTTGCCTTTATATTCCTCTGAAGGATCATTCTCGATAATGATATCGGGCACCACACCCACACCCTCTATAATGAACTCTTTACCTTCCTTATCATAGGGCGCATAAGAGGGTGTTATTATTGAACCGCCGTCTATCAGTGGCACAGCGCCGCTGTATCCTACCACTCCGCCCCAGGACCTGGTGCCTATTGTCGGTCCCAGCTCTTTCACCTGGAAGCGGTAGGGGAAGAGGTCTCCGTCTGAGGCTGAATATTTATCCAGCAGTGTGACTTTGGGTCCCACATGCATGCCGGCTGGATTAGGATCACCTTCCTGCTGGCCGGTATGCATGGTCATATAGGTAATCCTGCGAAGCAGTCTTTCAATGATCATGGGAGATACATTGCCGCCACCGTTGCCGCGTACATCGATGACAAGACCTTCTTTTGTCAGCTGGGGGTAATAATGCTTTGCAAACTCGTTCAGTCCGCCAACCCCCATATCCGGAATATGAATATATCCCACCTTGCCGTCTGTCTTATCGCTTACTTTCCTGATATTATCCTGCACCCACCGGTAGTAGTACAGTGATGACTCATCAGTTATTGTCTTTACCAGCACCTCACGGCTACCTTCTTCCGATGGTTTGCTGTTAAGTTCAAGCATGACCTCCTGGCCTGCCTTGCCATTGAGAAGTGTGTATATATCATCTGTGCTTTTTGACGGCACAGCATCTACGGATATAATATAGTCTCCCTCGCTGGCATTAACACCTACCTGGCGCAGTGGTGAGCGCAGGCTGTTGCTCCAGCTGGCCCCCGGGAGTATCTCATCGATGCGGAAATACCCGCTCTTATCCCTGTTTATCCTGGCTCCCAGCAGTCCCGTCTGTATCCTTTCAGGCTGTGGCCTTTCTCCATTATTGACATAGGCATGTCCCACATTAAGCTCGGCTATCATCTCTCCCATCAGGTATGCAAGGTCAGAGCGGTGTGCCAGGTGCGGTACCAGCTCATTATATTTATTATATATGGCATTCCAGTCGACCCCGTGCATCCCCGGATCGTAGAAGAAGTCGCGCATATGGCGCCATACCTCGTCAAACATCTGCTGCCATTCGGCTTCCAGGTCAACCTTAACCTTCATGTCTGACAGGTCTATGGCTTTATCTATATTAACCTTTGATGAAGGCAGAGTTATTACTCCCCATTTGCCGCCGCTGCGTACAAGCATCTTTTTGCCGTTAGGGGAGATGGTAAACATGATATTGGACCCCAGCTCTGTTTCTTCCTTCTTCTCCAGGTCGTACACCTTCATTTTGCTTCCGCGCTCTGATGAGCTGCGAACATTATAATACACCTTGCCGTTAACCGCTGTTACGTTTGAATAGTTAGCGGGTGAGACCGGCAGGTCTATCACTCTTTCCTGTATGCCGTCAATATCAACTTTTATATCTTTATTATCATCTTCTTTCTTTTCATCCTTTTCATCACCGGTCTTAACCACATCATTCTCCGGTGCAAAAGGGGAGGGGGTTTCTTTAGCCAGTGTAACCATGTATATGCGGCTCATATCTGTATAGGCGTGATTCCATTCGGTCTGGCTGTAGACAGGATTAAAATCGCGTGCCGAGGTAAACAGCAGGTATTTGCC
>JAWLFR010000121.1:0-6553 GCA_041685495.1 Bacteroidales bacterium | reverse complement strand
CTGAGCTTACAGAGCGCTTTGAGCTTATCATCAACGGCCAGGAGATGTGTAACGCCTATTCAGAGCTTAACGATCCCATTGACCAGCTGGAAAGGTTCAAGGAGCAGGTAAGCCTGCTGGAGAAAGGAGATGATGAGGCCATGTTTATTGATATGGATTTTGTGCGTGCGCTCGAATATGGGATGCCACCCACATCCGGACTGGGCATTGGCATTGACAGGCTCACCATGCTTATGACAGATCAGCCCTCGATACAGGATGTTATTTTCTTCCCGCAGATGAAGCCCGAGACCAGTCGCCAGCCGTCAGTGGACAGTCCCGATAAATACACAGACCTGGGTGTACCTCCCGAATGGGTGGAGCCCCTGCAAAAGATGGGATACACCACCGTTGAAAAGCTTAAAGAAGTGGAAAAACCCGGCAAGCTGGCCAATGACCTTAACGGCTACAAAAAGAAAAATAAGCTTGATCTGCCCGGACTCAGCCCGGAGCAGGTGGCGGGGTGGATTAGTTAATCAACTTTTTCTGCCGGCCTCAGCCCGGAGCAGGTGGCCGGGTGGTTAAGCTAATCAACTTTTTCTGCCGGCCTCAGCCCGGAGCAGGTGGCCGGGTGGTTAAGCTAATCAACTTTTTCTGCCGGGCTTGAGCCCGGAGCAGGTGGCGGGGTGGATCAGTTAATCAACCTGACATGCCCGGACTCAGCCCGGAGCAGGTGGCCGGTGGCTATCATCCTGAGTATAGCGAAGGATCTATAAGCTGTTAAACATTAAGCCTCAATTCCTAAACTATAATTAGTTAAAGCTTGTATAATTTTAATTATTGGTTTATTCATCCCAAAATCTTAAATTGCTGAAGCTTAGTTAAAAACCAGCCACTTATGAGAACCTCATTAAAAATCTTACTTATTACACTCCTTCTGGTCCCTGCCCCATTATTAGCCCAGGATGATTTCAGGGGATTTTCAGTTAATCCACGTATGGGCATTGCTTATCTGTCCAATAGTAACATGGGGGTGCATGCCGGCGCTGAATTATGCCTTTACAGGAACCAGCATATTTATTCCGCCGAATACATATCACTTCATGAATTCATCATCCTTGGTGACGCAGAGTTTATTATAAACAAAGTTGGTTTTTACTATGGTAAATATTGGGGTCAGAACTGGTACCGTTACCAGGTTCAGGCCGGGCTGGGTCCGGTATGGGGCAGAAAAATAATTTCAGAGGAGTATGCATCTTTTTTTACGGCCGGTGCTTTTCTGAAAGCCGGTGTTAAGCTAATACCTTTAAAATTCGCTGCTATCGGAGCAGATATTCAATTAAATTTGAATCCGGAAATTCCTAACCTTATGCTAATGGTGGGGATTGACCTTGGAAAATTGATTAAGCCTGATTAAACAAAAATCACTTCAGTTAAGCAAAAAGCTTATCAAAGCTGAGATTCCTGTGTGCCATGGAAAGCAAAGCCCTTGTCATTACCTCGCAGGGACATGCATTCTCGCAATGCCCCTCACAATCGAGACACACATCAGCTTTCCTGCCCGGACTCAGCCCGGAGCAGGTGGCGGGGTGGCTCAGTTAATTGATTTTTTCTGGCAGATTTGAGCCCGGAGCAGGTGGCCGGGTGGCTCAGTTAATCAAATTTTTCTTGACTTCCATCCTGTAATCTCCTACCTTGCTGTTTGATACAACAATATCAACAACATGAAAAACAATAAACTGAACCGTAGAAGGTTTCTCAGAAATTCTTCTATAGGATTTCTGGGCGCAGGATTATTGAGGGAAAAAAGCTTCTCCTCACCTGTTCAAACACAGCAAGATGATAAACCGGTGATCAGGGAATACCGTACTCTTGGCCGGACGGGATTCAAAGTATCCAGCATCGGGTTTGGCAGACCGACAAACCCGGCAATCCTGAAGGCAGGAATCAATGCAGGCATTAACTATTTCGACACAGCACCCGGCTATGGTTCAAGTGAGAGGGACATTGGCAGTATAATCCATGAATTTGATCGTGAAAAGCTCTTCATTACTACAAAGATTAATGCAAACGCACCTGGTTCAAAAGAGAATATTATTTCCAGTGCGAGGAAAAGTTTAGAAAACCTGAAAGTGGACTATATTGATTGTTTTCAACTCCAGGGGGCCTCATCCTGTGAAGTGGTTAACCATAAAGGATTTCATGACGCTTTCAAACAACTCAGGGATGAAGGAAAAGTCAGATATTGCGGTATTGCATGCCATGGCTCCTATTTTCCTGGAAATCCGGAGGATACAATGGAAAATATTTTACTCCGTGCTATAGACGACGGGAGATTTGACCTCTTACTGGTGGTTTATAATTACCTTTCTTATGAACAGGGAGAGAGAGTCCTGAAAGCCGCGAAAGAGAAAAATATTGCAACAACTGTAATGAAATCCAACCCGGTAAAAATGTATAATATGCTGAAGAATGTAGCAGAGCAAACCAAAGCAAATAATGAAGATCTTCCTGAACAGTGGAAAAATACCTATGAGGAGTTTAAACAACATAACAGAGATGCTCAGATTTACCTTGAAACAAACGGTATTATAAGCAATGACGACGAGCTAAGCGATGTAGCTACCAAGTTTGTTCTAAAAAATCCGGATGTTAATACCGTTCTTGTTGATTTTCAAAATTTCGATTCATTGGAATCTCATATCAAATATGCAAATGAATCTTTGACCCCTGCAAGCCTCTCTCATTTGACAAAGCTAAGGAAGACTATAACAAATATCTCCTGCCGGATAGGCTGTAATGTTTGTGAATCTTATTGTCCTCATAATGTACCTGTAAACACCATCCTGCGCTATAATTATTATTTCACTGTTAAAAAAGAAGAGAAATACGCTATGAAGAAATATAAAGAACTCCCTGAAGCAAAGCCTTATTATTGCTCAGACTGTGAAGGATTCTGTGAGAAAGCATGCCCGTACGGTGTTTTAACCCGGCCATTGCTGGCTATGGCACATAAGAATTTGAGTCTTGATGGACCACAAATAACTATGGTCTGACAGGGAGGATAAACAGCCAGGGAAATAGCAAAACACAAACAGTTTCATGAACCGGGACCATATACAGATAAATTAGGTATAAAAATCAAAATATGTTAACTTACATTCAATTGTATGCCTGTTTGAACAGATTATAATACAAAAACACATCTATATCATGAAAATCAAAACTATTATTTTTGTTCCCGTACTGGTACTTATCATGTCCTGCTCAGGGAATTCAGACGAATCTACAAAGTCCTCTGAGGCATTGCAGGAGGAAATTGAAATCATGGATGAATCAAGCCGCAAAGTAGAATCTGTTATTGATTCTTCCGGAGCTAAAATTGAAAATCTGCAGGATGAAGTTGATGAATTACTGAACGAACTTTAATTTTTAATATTATGAAAAAATTAGCAACAATATTTTTATTTGCTTTCGCTATTTCCATGGCAATAAGCGCCCAGGAAAAAGGAAGAGAGAAAAAGGGCGAAGGTGAAGAAAAAGAAAAACAAGAAACAGAAGTAATACAGGAAAAGGGAAATAAGGCCAAAGAAGCCGGGAACCGGAGAATGGAGACTCAACAAGAGATGCAGGAAATGGAAAAAGGTGCCGGCAAAGAGAAAGCGGAGGTAAAAGACAAGAAGAAAGACAGGGGAAGAGAATTCGGCCAGCAAAGAGCCGCCGAGGCAAGAGCCCGGGCTGAAACCCGCCAGGAACATGCAAGAGAAAAAATAAGTATGCATGAAGAGCATATCAAAACCAGCCGGGAAAAATTGAAAGAAGCCGAAAATAAGGTTAAACAGCAACTGGAAAATGGTGAGATTAGTGCCAGGGAAGCGGAAGCTAAAACTGCAAAAATTGAAAAAGCAAGGAAGAAGGTAGAAGAAATGCAAGGTTATGTGGATCAAGAGAAAAAAGAAGTGGATAATCTTGACAGCTTAATTAATAAAGGGAAAAAGGAAATAGAAGAAGAAACAGAAAAAGAAGAGGGTTAAAAAGAGGTTTTATTTTATCCTGTATTTTTTCCATAC
The DNA here is from genome assembly GCA_041685495.1 of Bacteroidales bacterium. GTDB lineage: Bacteria > Bacteroidota > Bacteroidia > Bacteroidales > VadinHA17 > UBA9300. Next base: position 2,504 of record JAWLFR010000121.1, on the reverse strand, counting down.
ACCAATCTTACATATAACTATCCCAACCACGCCCAGGAAGGAAAATAATGCTGATAAAATAAAAACCTCATAATAAAGGAATAATAAAGCTCCGGCAATACCGCTTGCACCGATAAGTCTGCCTGTTAGTATGATTCTGTTTGCCCTTTTTAACATTTTCAATGCGGACATTTTTTCCAGATGCGAAACCCTTGAAAGTGCAAGCAGGATATTTGTTCTGTAGGGTCCCTTTTTAAGAGTTATTTCATTATTTAACTTCCCGTCCTCATCAATAATAACTATTGGCTCATTAACAACCTTAATATCGTGAGGTGCAATGCAAGCCGCGCAGCATTGTCCATGTTTTAACCATAAAGATGATGTAGTATGCTGTTGCAATTTATGCGTAAGCGGTGGGATAGTATTATTGCAATAATTACATATATGATTATCCGATGAGTTCCCGACCCTCATAATTCAATGCTCAGTTTGGACTATAACTACTAGAAACTATATGAATTCCCCCCCCAAATTCCCCATTGAAACATTTACAACTAATTAAAATTAAACAATAAATAAATATAAAAACCGGGATTATTTAGAATAAGATCATAACAGGACCAAATATCCGGGCACTTTGTTCTTATGTTCAAATACATACATATAAATACTATTAAGAACTTATATTAGCGGCTCAAAACAAATGGTAAATGGATGGTTTCTTTTTTTAAAGTTTTCATATCCATTCATTTGCGATCAACCAATTTCGTATAGTTAAGCAAAAGGCTTATCAAAGCTAAGATTCCTGTGTGCCAGGGAAAGCAAGCCCCTGGTCATCACGCCATAGGGACATACATCCTCACAATACCCTTCACAATCAAGGCACACACCGGGTTTGCTGCCTGACAGCTCAGTGTATAAGCTCATGGCAGATTTTCCCTCAGAAATAAGAACTTTTAAAGGTCCTGTTTGCTTCCCACTATAATGCAGTACTGTCTCCTGTGACGAAGCAGGCGTATATTGAGCCTTACATTGATGGTGTAATATAGTTTAAGAAAGCTGTCGCTGATAAAGTGGTTTTTCTTCATGGTCTTAAGCCAGCTCCTGTAATTGCTGAAGCTTTGAATCACTTCTCCGGTGATATCCGAAAAGCTGTGAATCTGCAGGCTGGCTTTAGGGAGTTCCTCTTCATAGCTGTCCTTTGACCAGTGATTTAAGTTCATCCTCGTCTTCCAGTACTTACCCAGAATAGTCCTCTTCCGTGGTGTTGTCAAAATATCAGCTATAAGGTATGTGCCCCCGGGCTTCAGCACCCTTGCTATCTCTCTGAAAAAGGCGGGCTTGTCAGGATAGTGGAATGCACTTTCAATATTTATTATATAGTCCATTGAATTGCTTTCAATGGTTGACAGATCCTGCGCATCATCAATATGAAACCTGATGTTTCCCCCGCCGTTTTGGCGACACTGGACCCTTGCAATCTCGATATTGGAGGAATTAAGGTCCACCGCCGTTAAGGATCGCGGGGAATACTTCTCTAAAATATAATGAGCCTGTATGCCATTGCCGCATCCTATCTCAAGTATATTTTTGCCCTCTACCGGGGGAAGCAGCGACATGCAATGATCGGTAAGGTTCTTTTGTGCATCAAAAAAACTTTCGCCCTCATTAACATGGAAAGGGTAATGCAGCATGGTATACTCATCATTAAGCCGTGCCAGTGCATCATTCATCGACTTATAGTAATTATCCGTTGATACGGCAGACTTAATATGTGATAATACCTTCACAGAAAAAAACATTTTATATACCCTCGTTATTATTTATCACCCTTGCCAGGTGATTACCCATTACGCCAAATAAATATTTTTGTGCGCCGCTAAGATATTAATTATTTATCACTTATAAAGTTCAGCACCCCAAATCTGCACCTTTTCCCTCTAAAATAAGCAGTGAGTGACAGCGGTAAAGGCTGACTGTACCGGACTAATCCTGCTGACAATCAGCAGGTGGCATCGTTCATATTATATTATTTATTATTTTAGCACACTGCAAAACCATTAACAATAAAAACCATGGACAAAAACACACAAAAAAGTGCGCCGGCAGGAGCCGTTTACGGTTTGGGATTTATCGGAGCAGCAATATATTTTATTTCTGTCGCCACCAGTTTCTGGGCCGGTGTGCTGGGTTTTCTGAAAGCCATAGTATGGCCGGCATTCCTGGTATACCATGCATTTGACAAATTACTTATGTGAGTAATAAATAAAAAATTACACCCTGATTCCATTAGATGCCATATACCGGCCAAGGAATTCGGCAGCCTGACGCTTGTATGTCCGGCTGACAGGAAGTTGTTTATCTTTAATAATAACCATCTCCTTTGAATAAGCACCTACTTTGCCTGCATTCACAATGTATGAGCGATGTATCCGTATAAAGTTGTCCCCCAGCTTATTGTCGAGGGTGCTGATAGTTGTTTTCGTAACTACTCTCTCTCCCGGTTCAAGGAAAATAATGACATA
>JAWLFR010000120.1:0-6607 GCA_041685495.1 Bacteroidales bacterium | reverse complement strand
CTGAAAGCATCATCATCTGATGATATAGGGCACGGACTTATACCAGTTGCCGAAAGCGAGGAGACAACCCATTTTTCTGTGGTGGATAAAGACCGTAATGCCGTTGCTGTGACAACAACCCTTAACAGCGGCTATGGTAACTGCATAGTGGTGGAAGGAGCAGGCTTTATTCTGAATAACGAGATGGATGATTTTTCTTCAAGGCCCGGTTATCCCAATATATACGGACTGATAGGAGGGGAGGCTAACTCAATAGAGCCTGGTAAAAGGATGCTCAGCTCGATGACTCCCACAATAGTTGAAAAAGATGAGGGATTATATATGGTACTCGGATCACCAGGAGGCTCAACAATAATTACCTCTGTGTTCCAGACACTGATAAATGTGACAGAGTATGGTATGAATATGCAGCAGGCAGTTGATGCTCCACGCTTTCATCATCAGTGGAAACCTGATATTATTTATTTTGAAGAGGAATGTGACAGTCAGCTGATGCAGGAACTTGAAGCCATGGGGCATAGTACAAGGCTTCGTTCATCCATAGGAAGGGTTGATGCAATACGAGTGCTGAGCGATGGCAGTATTGAGGCAGGCGCCGACACGAGAGGGGACGATACGGCCTGCGGTTACTGACAGGACTTTTTATTATCTTTTTGGTAATTACAACGATTTTTTTTTCATTAAATGAAATAAATTAATACTTTTATCAAATTAAAACCTAAAATCAGAAAAATATTTGAATAGTTTCAAATAGCTGTTAATATGAAAAAACCCCTGATAATTCTTGCCATCATTTTGGTTATTATCCTGGTACTGCCGGTTATCGGTTTTACAGGATGGTATTTCAAGGAGAAAAAACCGATGGATATTGTTATACTTAACAAAACCGTTCATTCACTTGACCGGGTGAAGCACCGATCTCTTACCTGGGTTCTTGCCAACAGCAGGTTTGTTAAAAAAGACAACAAACGCAAATATAAACTGACACAGGATTATTATGGCTTTTATCCGGTAAAGCCACTGAGATCCAAGCAGTTCAGGAAAAGAGATTTCAGGCTTATGGAAACTATAGACCAGGCGGAAAAATATGATGCCCTTTATTATGCTGACACCTATGGGGTCTTCTTTAATGACTGGTACAAGGGAATAAACAGGAGCAGGCGCTCAAGGCAGCTTTACGGGGGAATGAATAATAATGAATATCTTCTCCTCTATGAGATGAATAAACGCAATAAGCTCACCATCCTTGAATATAACAGTATTGATTATCCGACTGCTGCACTTGAACGGTACAAGGTAGAGGAACTTTTTGGTTTTAAGACCACCGGGTGGACCGGTAGGTATTATTCTTCACTCGACTCGGCCAGTGAGGTTGTACCTGTATGGATGGTGGATCTGTACAAGAAAAACACAAGGGAACCATGGACTTTTAAAAATGCCGGGGTAGTGCTGCTCAAGGGAGAGAATGAAATCCTTGTGCTCGAGGAGGGCAGACACCTGGAGAATGCAATGCCAATTATAGTGACAGATCCGGAGATCAATGATCAATATGGACTGGCAAGCCAGGTGGCTTTCGATCTTACTTTTGATATTATAGAACCACGTGATAACAGGGTACTGTCAAATTATAAACTGCAGACAACCCTGGAGGGTGAAGACATACTTGACAAACATTTCCTGACAAATGAATTCCCTGCAGTTATAGTGAACCAGGGTGATATAAGATCGGTTTATTTATGCGGCGATTTTGCAACGAGCAATATCCCGCCGTGGACAGCCAGTTTAGGATCCCTTGATATAATTAAAAGTCTTCTTTACAGTAAAGACGACATTAATGACACAAGGCGTTTCTTCTGGCTGTATTACAAGCCTCTTGTATCAGGACTCCTGAATGACTATTATCTGGAATTATAGTATATATTGAAGATTGACTGTGGCAGGCTGTTTCTGACAGCCTGTTTTTTTTGGTGCGGTGTACCCGGCAGAGGAAAATTGTTTTATTTTCCTCCTACCCGGTCTTATGGATGGCAGACATATAAAAATGCAGCGGTTTAACAGGTACAGAACATAAATTTCTTATTCAGAATCTTAAAATGAAATCAAATGAAAATAAGCCTTGTTCAATCAGATATTCTCTGGGAAGATAAAAAAGCTAATTTTCTGAAATATGAATCAATGCTGGCCGGACTGAAAGGTAATACTGACCTGGTGGTGCTTCCGGAGATGTTCAATACCGGGTTTTCAATGAACTCACGGGATATGGCAGAAGATATGGACGGGCAGACCATGGAATGGATGAAAGATATAAGTTCGGCGGGCAACTTCGGCCTTGCCGGCAGCTTTATAGCCACTGAAGACGGCAAATACTATAACAGGCTTGTTTTTATGAAACCCGGCGGAGACTATTATGTATATGACAAAGGGCATCTTTTCAGGATGGAGAAAGAGAATATGTTTTATACAAAAGGAGACAGAAGGGTAACTGTGCCATTCAGGGGGCTGAATTTTTCGTTGCAGATATGTTATGACCTGAGGTTCCCGGTATGGAGCCGTAACAGGAATAATGCCTATGATATATTAATATATATAGCAAACTGGCCGGCTGCCAGACGCAGGGTATGGACCACACTTCTTCCGGCAAGGGCCATAGAAAACCAGTCTTACGTTATTGGGGTAAATCGCGTGGGCAGAGACGGCAACGGAATAGATTATTGCGGCGACTCCCTGGTTGCCGGTCCGCGCGGAGATATACCCGCTGCTGCTGAAGAGAATGCAGAGGAGGTGGTGACAGTTGACTTATCACCCCTTGAACTCGGGCAGTTCAGGGAGAAATTCCCGGTATGGCGTGATGCCGACGATTTCCGGCTTATCTCAGGTTAAGAGGGCAGCGTAAAGCAGCTGCACAGGATGAAGTGCCTCCTGTCCCGTTCCATCCTTAATCTGGTGCCTGCAGCTGGTTCCGGAAGCAGCTATAACAGTGTTTTTGCCGGCATTCCTGACGGCGGGGAATAATACCAGCTCACCCACCTTCATAGACAGCTCATAATGCTCTTTCTCATATCCGAATGAACCGGCCATACCACAGCATCCTGATCCAATCTCTTCCACACTGTAATTGGCAGGAATGGAAAGCATCTCCCGCGTGCAGGCGGTGTCAGCAACAGCCTTCTGCTGGCAGTGACCGTGCAGTAATATTTTCAGGCTTTCAGTGCTGAACAGCGATGAGCTTATATTGCCGTTTTTAAATTCACTGCTTATAAATTCATCAATAAGAAGGGCATTTTTAGACAGCTCAGCAGCCTCCTGCCTCAGGGCAGGGGGTACCAGTCCGGGATACTCATCCCTGAAACCCAGTATGGCCGATGGTTCAATACCCAGCAGGGGGCTTTCAGGGCTGATAATGCCGGATAAGCCTGTCACATTGTCCTTTGCTATTGCAGCAGCTTTTATAAGAAGCCCTTTGGACAGGAATGTTCTTGCACTGAGCTTATGTCCGGGTATGCTTACACTGTATCCCAGTCGCGTCAGCAATTTAATGGATTCAATGCCGATAAGCGTGTCATTATAGTTGGTGAACTCATCTGCAAAAAGATATACCTTTTTAACAGGCCTGTCGGGATTAAGCAGGGGGAGGTTCTTACGTGCCCATTTTTTCAGTGTTGTCCTGTATAAAAGAGGTATCGATCTCTGGCGGGCAAAACCGATAAGGCGCTTTAAAATGCCGGAAATGAAGCTGTTTTTAACAGCAAGGTTAAACAGTCCGGGTAATAATGACCCCAGCCTGTTGATGCTGCTTATATAGGCTATAAGCCTGGTCCGGAGGGGAATACCCTTAGCCCTGTACCATTCCTGCATAAACTCGGATTTCAGCCTTGCCATATCAACATTGGAGGGACATTCACTCTTGCAGCCCTTGCATGACAGGCAGAGGTCCATGATCTCATATATCTCGGGACTGGCCCAGCCGTTCAGAGAAGGTTTGTAAAGGAACTCCCTCAGCACATTGGCCCTGGCCCTGGTGGTATTGCTTTCATCTCTTGTGGCCATATAACTGGGGCACATGGTGCCACCTATCCTTTCTGTCTTGCGGCAGTCGCCCGAACCATTACATTTTTCAGCAGCCCTTATATATCCGCCGGTATCTTCATAGCTGAAGATGGTCGGCAGTTCCTTTGTTTGCTGTCCGGACTCAAACCTTAATGAAGAATTCATGGGGGGAGTATCCACTATCTTATTGGGATTGAGTATACCCCGGGGATCCCAGGTGTATTTGAGCTCCCTCAGCTTCTTATATATCCTGTCTCCCAGCATCAGGGGGATAAATTCACCCCTCAGCCTGCCATCACCGTGTTCTCCACTCAGAGAGCCCCTGAAACGCTTTACAAGGGACGCTGTTTCCCTGCCAAGGGTATGGAAAAGCTCAACATCCCGGGCATCCTTAAGGTTCAGCAAAGGCCTGAGGTGCAGTTCGCCGGTGCCGATATGGGCATGGTAGACACATTCCATATTATACCTGGCTAGCATGCTGTCAAACTCCTTCATATAATCAGGCAGTAGCCTTACGCTTACGGCAGTATCCTCGAGAAGACTGACAGGTTTGGCATCACCTTTCATATTTGACAGAACACCGAGACCCGACTTCCTGAGGTTCCAGACCTTTTTTATATCATCTCCCCATATCCTCGGGAAGGCGTAGCCATATCCCTCTTTTCTCATTGCCTCTTCCATGGCGTCGCACAGGCGGTTTATCTCTTCGCTACTCCCGCGCGCGAATTCAACAATAAGTATGGCTCCCGGTTCGCCTTCAAGGAAAAACCTGTTCTTTCTCTGTTCAATATTATCACCTGTAAGCCTGAGTATCTTGTCATCCATCATCTCAATTGCATCAGGATCAAATTGCAGGGCTATAAGATTGGCAGGGTAAGCATCGTTCCTCTCCGCCAGGTGTATGCAGCAAAGGGCTTTATGAGGGGGAGGGAGGGGGACGAGCCCGAGCTTTATTTCGGTAATAACAGCAAGCGTGCCTTCCGACCCTGCAATAAGCCTGGCAAGATTAATATCCGGTTTATCCTCATCAGCAAAGGCCGAAGTCTGCAGAAGCAGGTCGAGGGCATAGCCGGTGTTTCTCCTTGGAACCAGGGGGTCGGGGTATTCATTTTTTATCTCTTCAACAAGTTCAGGATCAGTGAGCATATCCCTGATTGTACGGTAAATATTACCTTCAAGATTATCGAGTTCACATTTATATCTGAATTCCTCTTTGCTGAGCGAGCCAAATACAGCCCTGCTGCCGTCAGCCAGTATAGTCTTTACCTCAAGGGTATGTTCCCTGGTGCTGCCATATCTCAGCGAGTGAAGTCCGCAGGCATTATTACCCACCATGCCTCCCATGGTGCACCTGTTGGCAGTAGATGTTTCAGGTCCGAAAAAGAGGCCCCAGGCTGCTAATTCCCTGTTCATCTCTTCCAGTATGACACCCGGCTGCACCCTTACCCACCTTTCTCCGGCATTGATCTCCAGTATATCATTCATATGCCTGCTGATATCTACAATAATTCCGGGTCCAACCACCTGTCCGGCAAGGGAGGTGCCGGCTCCCCTCATTATAAGGCCTGTACCCTCGCGCAGGGCATATTCCACAAGAACCTGCAGGTCTTCCTCATCCTCCGGCCATGCTACTGCCAGGGGGTCTTCCCTGTACATAGAAGCATCAGTACTGTATATGGTCCTTGTAATAGTATCGTATTTCAGCTTACCCCTCAGTGAAGCTGCAAGACTGTCAAGTGAGCCGGCCCTCTTCATATTATAATGATGCATTAATTTATATTCTTTGCGGTCATAAAAATATATAATATTCCAGACCCCTGGAAACAAAATTTTGGCAGAGCGTTTATCAGGTATGTATGTCTGGTAAATCTGACATTAATCATGTTTTAACGGCTTGCTTAATTAGCTTTTTTTCGTATTTTTGAGGGATAATATATTCTATCATAAACAACTGATTTACAATGAAATTAATTAATGATATAAAGGAAAAAGCAAGGAAACTGAATAAAAGAATCGTATTACCTGAAGGCAGTGAAGAAAGAACGCTCAGGGCCGCTGACATAATAATACAGGAGGGGCTGGCAGAAATCGCACTTATCGGTAAACCCGCAGTTATTTTGGAGCTTGCAGATAAACTTGACCTGAGGAATATCGGGAAAGCAGATATTATCGACCCGGCCTCACATGATAAGAAGGATCACTATATTGATATGATGGTTGAGTTGAGGAAGCATAAGGGGATGACGCGTGATGAGGCTTCTAAACTGATAGAAGATCCTTTATACCTGTCTGTGATGATGATTAAAAACGGGGATGCCGATGGTGAGGTGGCAGGTGCTGAAAATGCCACGGGTGATGTATTGAGGCCCGCATTCCAGTATGTTAAGACAAGGCCCGGTATATCCGTTGTGTCCGGTGCCTTTATTATGATACATCCCGATACCTCCTTTGGTGAAAACGGGGTGATGGTGTTTGCTGACTGTGCGGTGCACCCTGATCCTACAGACAGGGAGCTTGCTGAAATAGCAGTTGCTACGGCACAGACCACGGAATCAATAAT
>JAWLFR010000119.1:0-6614 GCA_041685495.1 Bacteroidales bacterium | reverse complement strand
ACCCTACAGCGCTATAAGCAAGAAGCTTGCCGACAGCACCCTTATTGAGATACTCCCCAGGGAAGATTTATTTGACATAGAAAACTGATGAGATACTTTACGGGAAAGATTTATTTGATATAGATAACTGATGAGATACTTTCCGGGAAAGATTTATTTGACATAGAAAACTGACAGTCAATATGATATTATGTATAGAAACAGCAACAACAGTATGCTCTGTCTCATTATGCCATAAGGGTAAGCTGCTGGAAAAAAGGGAGAGCACCGAAGAAAAATCACATGCCTCATTACTTACTGTTTTTATTGAAGATATCCTGAAAGAGACAGGAATTAAAGCTGCTGAATTGGATGCTGTAGCTGTAAGCAAGGGACCGGGATCCTATACCGGACTGAGAATAGGAGTATCAGCGGCCAAGGGCATCGCTTATGCCGCCGGTTTACACCTGATAGCCATCCCCACAACCGGGATAATGTATCATGGCGCCAGGACAGATGAGGACTATGATTACTACTGTCCAATGATAGACGCACGGAGAATGGAGGTATATACAGCCGTTTATGATAAAAAGGGGAACACAGTGATCCCCATCAGCGCCCTTGTTATCACTGAAAATTCTTTCTCAGAGATACTGGAAAAGGGCAAAGTGCTCTTTTTCGGCGACGGAGCAGATAAATGCAGGGATATAATAAGCCATCCTTCAGCATCCTTTAATGGCTCATTCCATACATCATCAGCATACATGTGCACGCCGGCACAGGAAGCATATGACAACCAGGATTTTGAGGACACAGCCTATTTTGAGCCTTTCTACCTGAAGGACTTTATTGCCACAATACCAAAAAAAAACATATACGGCAGAAGTAAATAAGGATACAGCATCTGCCATCAATTTTTACCACTTAATTTCTTATTGATATATTTGTAAGAAATTTTTAACACTGAAAGAAAGTGACCCGGAAAAGGGAGGCACTCATTTAAAATTTAAAAAACAAAAAATAATAGATGGCAGATACTTCAGATTTCAGAAACGGCATGGTCATTGAATATAATAATGACCTCTTTACTATAGTCCAGTTCCAGCATGTTAAGCCAGGCAAAGGACCGGCTTTTGTAAGGACAAAATTAAAAAGTGTTACCAGCGGCAAGGTTATAGAGAACACTTTCACTTCCGGAGCAAAAGTTAACGAGGCCAGGGTTGAAAGAAGACCTTACCAGTACCTTTATAAAGATGAGCACGGCTTTGTTTTCATGCATATGCAGACCTATGAGCAGATAACGGTTAATGAGTCCATGATTGAAAATTTCAGTCTCCTGAAAGAAGGACAGGAAGTGGAGATAGTGGTACATGCAGATACAGAGAATATACTGTCGGTGGAATTGCCCCAGTTCGTTGTCATGGAGATAACATACACGGAGCCGGGGGTTAAGGGCGATACCGCCACCAACACCTTAAAACCGGCTACTATAGAAACAGGCAGCACAGTGATGGTTCCTCTTTTCATTAACGAAGGTGAAAAGATCAAAATAGATACAAGGGATAATTCATATGTTGAAAGAGTAAAAGCATAATCTCTCATTATGAGCAAAAAACCATCCAGGAACAGGCTTAAAATGTCGAAGTTCAAGCTGGACTCCCTCCTGGATATAACCATGTCCATCAACGCCAACCTCTCGGCTGAGGAGCTGCTTGCAAAATATGAATCCATACTGCGGCAGGACCTTAATATTGATAAGATATATATCTTCTTCCTTGAAAATGAGCGCTGGACATGCCTGCTTAATGCCGGCTTTCCCAGGGATATGGCCGAAAATGTTGATCCGGGCACACAACTGGCAGAGATAAAAGAAACAAAAATAGTATCCGTATCCGATAATATAGTCATACCGGATGTCGATATCATATTCCCGGTCTTTAATAATAATAAACCATTGGCTTATGTGCTGATAGGAGATATTGAAGAAGGTGAAGGTATGAGTCCGGTGCTCAAGCACCTCCACTTTATGCAGACAATATCAAATATCGTTATTGTGGCAATAGAGAATATCAAGCTCTTCAGGGAAAGTCTCAGGCAGGAGGCACTGAAAAAAGAGCTTGAACTGGCAAAGCGTATGCAGACAATGCTTATACCCGATAATGATTTTCTGCCACGTAATGATAATATATTTGTCTCGGGTTATTACCACCCTCATTATGAAATAGGAGGAGACTATTACGATTGCATACGCCTGTCTGATAATATAACAGGCCTGTGTATTGCCGATGTATCGGGAAAAGGTATCTCGGCGGCACTGCTGATGTCCAATTTCCAGGCCTCCTTCAGGGCGCTTTTCACAGCCGGCACCGACCTGGTTATGCTGATGCACAAACTGAATGAGGCTGTCGTAAAAAACGCCTCCGGGGAAAAGTTCATCACCTTCTTTGTGGCACGTTATAACCACGACAGCAGGGAGCTGGAATATATTAATGCCGCACATAATCCGCCCGTGCTGTATGACACTGCCGACGGGTCCGTAAAAAACCTCGATGCCAAAAGCGTTGGTATAGGTATGCTTGACGAGATTCCCTTTATAGAAAAAACAGTTATTGAGATAAAGAACCCCTCCAAAATCTTCTGTTATACCGACGGGCTTTCTGAGATAAAGGGTGATGACGGCAATGACATAGGCACAGCACCCATAGAAAAGCATATAGCCAATAAGGATACCGTGGATAAGAACATAAAGGCACTGATTGATGAGCTGGGCATACCCGATGATAATCCCCACCTCTTTGATGATGTATCAATAATAGCCGCCAACCTGTATTAATCAAAATTATCAGCCTACTGCCGCTGGCAGGTAATTTAACCAGCCGGCCCACCCCGCAACTCCTGCAGGATGCTCAGAGTTTTCATCTACTGCCACTGCCTATCCACTTGCTTACCCAGTACAACCAGGGCAGCAATATACATCCAGAAAAGGGAAGCTATCTTATCAGTATCAAGAAAATTATTCAGTGCCCCGTGTATGACATAGCTTAGCAATCCGCACAGCAGGGCCAGTGCCAGGTAACGCCGTTCCCTGTCCCTTATGGTATCCCATGCCTGGAGTCCCGCCCCCACCGCAAATACCACCAGCAGTATGAAGATAGCTGCTCCCGGCACACCTGTTTCTACCAGTGCGCCAAGGAATTCACTATGGGCATTACCCCCGGTACCGAAATTAGTGCTTATGGATGTTTTATCATATGAATACTGGTAAGGTGCGTACCTGAACTGGTAGGTACCCGGACCCCACCCTGACAGTGGTCTCTCAGCCGTCATGCGCAATGCACTTTTCCACCTGTTTATACGTTCAAGGTTTGAATCATCACTTGTAATATTAGCCACTGACTGCAGGTGCTCGGACATATTGCCCGATGATGTCTGATCAATAGTATTCATCTTCTGAATTATGGATGGCCACATAAAAATCACTACCAGAAGCACAAGCAGGAAGGATGGTATACTAAATCTCCATGGTATGCCGGCCAGCATCAATAGGCCAAAGCCGCCGGCAATAAACAGGCTTATCCATGCTGCACGGCTGTAGGAAAAAATTATCCCTGCCGTAAACAGAAGCAGGGCCAGCAGGTATAAAAGCTTTTTTAATCCGGGCTTAGTGGTATAGACAAACCATATGATGACAGGTATAAGGAAGGCCAGGGCGGCACCGAATGATGTATGATCATTGAAGAAAGGTCTGACGGATGAATGAGCCGCCATCTGGTTAAAAAGTCCGGATGAGGAAAGCCTTATAATATTATAAATGACCACAGGAGCCATCCCCATAATATAGGCGGTAAGTACCCGCTTCAGAAAAGCCGGGCGGCTGAACAACTCCAGGGCAAGAAAATAAAAGGCCAGGACAAACCATATCCTGGCAATAAGGTATTTCACAGATACAAGGAATAAGCTGCTGGCCAGGGAGCTGACAGCCATCCATGCTATCATAATGATGATAAGCAGACTTACGGGGTTCTTCAGGAAAGAACGCTTATATTCCCTTCCGTCAACCATCCTGTAAAGCATTATAAACATTATTATAAAGGTCATGAGCTCTGTTGGCAGGAAGATATCAGCCGGTGGTTCATGAACTATAAAACGGAGCTGCACAGAGAGGGGAACGAAAAATACCAGGATTAAAAAGAATATGTCCAGGGAGCTTACTGCAAGCAGCAACAGCAGAAGGGCAGGCGGCACAAGCCATATTATATACATCTCCTGCATCACCGCCAGCATGGTTACAGCAAGAAAAAGGAGTCCGGATACCACAGTAATAATTAATTTCTGCGGTCCGGATAAATAAATACTTTTATTTCCTGTTTCTCCTGGCAGCATATGGAACTGTTATGTGTCCTGTCCGGGCATCCCGGTCTTTACCGTTTCCCTTCTGAGGGATATGCCTTCAGCTATCAGCATCACAAAAAAGACAAAGAGCAGTACAGAAATCGTGGACAGGATAACAATAACACTCCTGCGCGGGAATGATTTTTTTTCAGCAACCTGCGCCTCATTAACAACCATTATATACGGAAAATCTGAACCGGCAGCTATTCTTGCCTCCGTTATCTTCTGGCGTATCATACCCATATCTTCCACTGCCTGTTCATGGCTCTCACTGAGCCGTACATAAGCAGGACCATAATCAGCCATATTATCAACCCTGCTGTCGCTCCCGGCATACTGTCGCCCACCACGGTTATATGTCTCCGTCATCATCCCAAGTGAATCTTCATACATATTTATCAGCAGGGCCTGTTCCTGCTGCTGTTTTTCAAGCACCCTGAGGTGCTTACGGCCTGTCTCTTTTATCAGCCTGTTAAAGGTGCTATCTATCATCAATGCTATATCATTGGCCATGGCAGCAGCAATTTTGGGGTCTTCATCCATTATACTCAGCCTTACGGACATAAACCTTGTCTTACTGAAATCGATATTGCGGTCCATCTTCCTGTTAAGCTGTGTATACCGGTACCTGGCATCCCCGGATATATCATAATGTTCAAAAAGAGAATACTTTTCCACAAGTCTTTCCCTTATATTATCTGATTGTAATATCTGCAGTATCCTTTCCACGGCCTGTTCATCGCCGAATGTACTCTCCTGCGAGCCGGTACCGAATAATTGTGCAGCGCCCGCACCTACATTACCGGAAGGATACAATATTACCTCCGACTCATACTTTGGGGTAATAAAAAGGGATACTACAGCCGATATAATAAAAGCTGCCAGTCCGGTAAAAAAATAAACCTTCCAGTTCCTGAGAATGAAATTAACAAAACTGAATGAGTCAAGTCGAAATTCGGGATAAGCTTTATCTTTCATCTTCAAGCGTATGACACGACCATGAAATGAGCGCACTTGCCACATAAAGCAAATTAGTAAACCGGCGCAGCATTTTCATGAACAGGGTGATTAAAATATTAAGTCTATTTTCTTTTGCTAAAACTAATAAAAAAGTGTGATATATTGCCGGCCCTTACTGCCTGCCGCTATACAGCCTTTATCACGTAATAATTCTTTTTACCCTTCTGTACCAGTATATACTTATCATTAAGCAGGTATGTTTCGTCAATCATTGTCTCCGGGTCCTGAACCTTAAGCTTGTTAACAGACACCCCTCCCCCCTGCATTAATCGTCTCATCTCCCCCTTAGAAGAGAAAATACCGGTATGCTCGGTACAGAGGTCAATAATACCCACCTTATTTTTCAGTATACCTTTATCAATATCAAAACCCGGCACCCCGTCAAAAACAGAAAGGAAGGTTTTTTCCTGCATCCTGCGGAGCGATTCTGTTGTTCCCTTACCGAATAATATCTCAGATGCTTCCTGTGATGCCTTAAGGTCATCATGCGAATGTACCATCACTGTCATCTCTTCGGCCAGCCTCTTCTGCAGTATCCTCATATGAGGAGCTTTGTTATGCTCCCCGGTAAGCTCTTCTATCTCTTCCCGTTCCATTACGGTAAATATTTTTATATACCGGGCAGCATCCTCATCCGACACGTTAAGCCAGAACTGGTAAAACTTATAGGGTGATGTCTTTTCAGGGTCGAGCCACACATTACCTGATTCCGTTTTTCCAAACTTGCTGCCGTCAGATTTGGTTATCAGCGGGCATGTCAGGGCAAAAGCTTCGCCTCCCTCTTTCCTTCGTATCAACTCGGTGCCCGTTACAATATTCCCCCACTGGTCAGAACCACCCATCTGCAGCTTACAGCCATATTCCCTGTACAGGTTTAAAAAATCATATCCCTGCACCAGCTGGTATGAGAACTCAGTAAAGGACATGCCCTGGTTGGTATCACTTCCCAGGCGTTTCTTTACGGAGTCTTTTGACATCATATAATTGACCGTTATGTGCTTTCCTATGTCCCTTATAAAGCCAAGGAAGCTATAATCTTTCATCCAGTCGTAATTATTTACCAGCATTGCCCTGTTTGGTATATCCGACTCAAAATCAAGAAATTTGGCCAGCTGCTCTTTCAAGCATTCCTGGTTCTCCCTCAGCACCTCTTCGGTCAGCAGGTTACGCTCCTGGTTCTTGCCGGAAGGATCGCCTATCATACCTGTTGCACCACCCACCAG